>CAIQXC010000174.1 GCA_903875675.1 Akkermansiaceae bacterium | reverse complement strand
GGGGGTTGCGAGTGTTCACTGGCACATAGTCGGCGTGCAGGTTGCCGCAGGCCGCCTCAATCATTTTGATGAATTGGCCGACGCGTTCCAAATATGCGGCACGCACCGCGTGGGGGTCGATTCGCAGGTTGGGCGAGACTTTCTCGAGGTCGCGAAATTGTTGATAGCCGGTAAACGGGAAACTCAGCTCCTCCTCGGCCATCATGTGGAAAATCACCAGTTCGTGCTGGCGGAAATCAAAGTGGTGCAGCGCTTCGACAATGCGTGCCGGATCGTCGAACAAGTCGCTGATGAGAAACACCACGCCGCGGCGCGGAATCCGCTCGGCCACATCGTGCAGCACCGCCGCAGCATCCGTATCCGCCCCGGCCTTGCTGCGATCCAGCACCTCGAGGATGCGCCGGACCTGGCTCGGCCGACTCGCCGCCCTCACGAAATCCAGTGGCTTGCGGTCAAAGGTGACCAAGCCGGCGGCGTCACCTTGTTTTACAAACAGATAGGCGAGGGCCGCCGCCACATATTTCGCATAGGCGAGCTTCGACAACGCCTTGCCATCGAGAGTGGCCGCCTTGTCGCCGGTAAAGTCCATCGACCCGCTGACGTCCACCGCGAGAGTTGCACGCAAGTTGGTTTCCTCGATGTATTGGCGCACCACGTTGCGGTCGCTTCGGGCCATCACCCGCCAATCCAGAGTGCGGGGATCGTCACCGGACGCGTACGGCCGGTGCTCGGCAAACTCCACCGAGATGCCCTTGTCGGGGCTGGTGTGTTTGCCGGTTAGGGTCCCCTGCATCCGGCGGCGCGCCAACCAATCGAGGCGGCGCATCACCCCCATCGTCTCCTCGGGCAGGAGCCGCATGCAGTCAGGGAGGTGCGAGGAAGAAGCCATTGGGAAGAAAAGACGCAAGCCCGGAACCCGGGGTGTGTATGATGAAGGGCTTGGGTTCAGACTTTGAGGTCTTCGCGCGGCGCAAGCTTGGTGAGAATGCGGCGGATGATCTCGTCGCTGGTCACCCCTGCCGCCTCGGCATTGAAGGTGGTCAGCACCCGGTGGCGCAGCACCGGCGCAGCCACCGCCGCCACGTCGCGAGTGGTGGCGTGGAAGCGGCCTCGCAGCACGGCGTGGGCCTTGGCGGCGGATATCAGACCGATACCGGCGCGCGGGCCGGCACCCCAAGCCACCATTTCGCGGACGAAATCCGGGGCGTTCTTTTCCTTGGGGCGGGTCGATCGGGTGATGGCAGCGGCGAAGTCGATGACGTGGTCGCCGACGGGCACTCGTTTCACGATGTCTTGGAGTTGCAGGATATCCTGAGCCCCCATCAATGGCGACACGCTGGCGGAGGACGGCCCGGTGACCCGGCGGATAATCTCGCATTCCTCCGCCTCGCTGGGGTAATCCACAATGATGTTGAATAGGAAGCGGTCGAGTTGGGCCTCGGGTAGCGGATAGGTGCCTTCCTGTTCGATCGGGTTCTGGGTGGCCAACACAAAAAACGGCACTGGCAGGTGCATCGTGCGCTCGCCCACCGTCACCTGCCGTTCCTGCATCGCCTCCAACAACGCGGCCTGGGTTTTGGGCGGGGTGCGGTTGATTTCATCCGCCAGCAGCATGTTGGCAAATACCGGCCCCTGCACGAAACGAAACCCTCGATGCCCGGTCTCCGGGTCCACTTCCAGCACGTCGGTGCCGGTGATGTCCGCCGGCATCAGGTCGGGCGTAAATTGAATCCGCCGGAAACTCAGGTCCAGCGCCTGCGCCAATGTCGATACCAGCAAGGTCTTGGCCAGCCCGGGTACCCCCACCAGCAGTGCATGACCTCGGCAAAACACCGCCATCAGCACCTGTTCTATGACCTCCTGCTGACCGACGATCACCTGCCCAATTTCCTCCTTCATTCGGCTATACACCGCATGCAGCCTATCGACCGTCGCCTTGTCATCGTTTGCCATAAGTCCGATTTTACGCCACGACTGCTGCGGCCTTTCACTTATTAGATCCATATTGATTCATTTATCTCTCACCCGGATCTTAACGAAGTGAATCATGCCAACAACGCGGTGGTCCCGTGGCGACTGGCCGGGCAACAACTCAGGGGTCCCGTGATCGCCGGATCCGCCTCATCTCGACGACGCGCAGGCCCCGGAGGGCGGTTTTCAGGGTAAAATTGCCAGTCTGATGAAAATTGCTGAATTTTAGCTTGCCAAGCGGGTTGGGGTCTCTAAGTTGCCCCCCCCATGCCAAGAGTTTCAGGAAAAGCAAAGACACGGAAAGCCGTCGCCAAGCGCTTCAAAGTTACGGGTACGGGGAAGATACTACGCCGCAAACAGGGCAAGCGCCATTTGGCGCAATGCAAAAATCGCAAACGCAAGCGCAATCTTGGGAAAGCGACACTGGTTTCCGACGCGGACCTCCGCAATGTCAGAGAGAATCTTCCCTTCGCCTGAATTTGAAGTAACAACGACGAACCTACGCCCCCGTCCGCGAATCGGACGGCCTTCACGCAGCCAGATCCCGCAAGGGAGACACGATCCGGCGAGACTGCGGAAGGAAATGATAACAACGGCCAGATCAGAACCAACCATAGAACATGCCACGTGCCACTAATTCACCGGCCAGCCGCAAGCGTCGCAAGCGCGTGCTGCTCCGAGCCAAGGGTTTCCGCGGATTCCGCTCGAAACTCTTCCGTTATGCCAAGGACGCTGTCCGCAAGGCGCAAACCTACGAATATCGCGACCGCAAGCGCCGCAAGGGCCAATTCCGCCGCCTCTGGACACAGCGGATCAACGCCGCCGTCCGCGCCGAGGGAATGACCTACTCGCGCTTCATTGAAGGCCTCAAGGCCGCCGGCATCGAAGCGGATCGCAAGATCCTTTCCGATATCGCCATCCAGGACGCAGCTGCGTTCTCGGCGATCATCGCCCAGGCAAAATTGGCCCTCCAAGCCAAAGCCGCAGCCAGCGCAGCCTAATCCCGCCAACCCCATCCATCAACCCGCCGTCCGGTGTTCTGCCGGACGGCGGGTTTTTCGTTTCCAGGCACCGGGTCATTCAGGGATTGACGGAATGGACGGATTGGCTGAGATTGCGCGGCCTTCACAGCGCGTGACGCCATATCACGATCTAACAAATCAAACTTTCCCCAAGCCAGCCCATGATTCACGAAACCACGCAAGCACCCAGCGGCCGACCGGCGATGGCCGCCTATGATTTCAACGAGCGGCCGTTTCTCGTATTTTGGGAGATTACCCGTGCCTGTGCGCTGGCCTGCAGCCATTGCCGGGCCGAGGCCCAGGCCCGGCGCCACCCGGAGGAACTGGATTCGACCGAAGCCAAGCATTTGATCGGCCAACTGGCAGAGCTGGCACCACCGATGCTCGTGATCACCGGTGGAGATCCGCTGATGCGCCGCGACGCAATGGACTTGGTGCGCGAGGCCACCGCCGCAGGCCTCCATGTCGGCCTCAGCCCGTCGGCCACCGAACTATTGATGCGGGCGGATTTTTCCGAGATCAAGGCTGCCGGCGTCAAGCGCATGTCGCTGAGCCTCGATGGGGCCACCCGGGAAACGCATGACGCGTTCCGCGGTGTCGATGGGACCTTTGATCGCACGATCGAAGCCGTCCACCGCTCGCATGCGGTGGGCCTCGACCTGCAAATCAACACCACCCTCACCCGTGGCAATCTCGGCGAGTTCGAGGCATTTAAAAATCTCATGTTCGAGCTCAAACCGGCGATGTGGAGCGTGTTTTTGCTAGTGCCCACCGGGCGCGCCGGGCTGGCCGATTTGCCGGATGCCGCTGATATTGAGCGGGTGTTCGAGGAAATGGCCGAGCTGGTTGGCAAGGCACCCTTTGCCGTCAAAACCACCGAAGGCCACCATTTTCGCCGGGTCCTCATGCAGAAAATGGGGGCAAAAGGCCGCACGATGCAGGGCATGCGTTCCCCCCAAGGCATCCGCGACGGCCGCGGCGTGATGTTTATTTCCCACACCGGCGTGGTGTCCCCCAGCGGCTTCCTGCCTATCGATTGCGGCAACGTCCGCAACATGCATCCCGCCGATGTCTATCGCCATAACCCGCTCTTCGTCTCCCTCCGCGATAACGACGCCCTCGGCGGAAAATGCGGCCTCTGCGAATACCGCAGCGTCTGCGGCGGATCACGCTCCCGGGCCTACGGCGTTTATGGCGATCCGCTGGCCGCCGACCCCGCTTGCAACCATTTGCCCCACGGCCACCCTCAAGCCACATGCTAAACCCCCTCTCCTAATAACAATCCGATGATTAATCTAACGAAACTATGGACCGGTGTGGCGCAGCCAGCCGATGGCTTGCGGTATGGACACGGCGAAGGCGCACAAGTGGCGGCCCGCGGCCGCAAGCCGATCGTGGTGTGGAACATCACCCGAACCTGCAACCTGCGCTGCGTGCATTGCTACTCGGATTCCAATGCCCAGCAGTATCCCGGCGAGCTCGATTGGGAGCAAATGCAGGCCGTGGTGGCGGATCTCGCCGCCTATCAGGTCCCGTCGCTCCTGTTCTCCGGCGGCGAACCGATGATTCATCCCCGGTTTTTCGACCTCGTGGACCTGTCCACCGCCGCCGGCCTCAAGCTGACCATCTCCACCAACGGCACCCTGATCACCCCCGAGAAAGCCGCCTTGCTGAAAGCTGCCAACGTCGCCTACGTCGGCATTTCCCTCGATGGCATCGGCCCCGTCCACGATGAATTCCGCCGCAAGGAAGGTGCCTTCGATGCCGCTGTGCGCGGCTTCAAGCACTGCCACGAAGTGCAACAAAAAACCGGCCTGCGCCTCACCCTCACCCGCCACAACGTCGAGAACATCGAGCAAATCCTTGATTTCATCGAAGACCAGCAAATCCAGCGGGTCTGTTTCTATCACTTGGTGCCGGCCGGCCGCGGCAGCGAGCTGCAAGTGCTCGAACCCGAGGAAGCCCGCCATGCCCTCGACACCCTCATCGCCCGCGTCGAAGCCTGGCACAAGCAAGGCATCGACCGTGAATTGCTCACCGTGACCCAACCGGCGGACGGACCCTATCTGTTGGTGCGGATGCAGCGCGAGAATCACCCGAATTTGGAGGAAGCCACCCGCTTGCTGGCGTGGAATGGCGGTGGGGCTAACAGCTCTGGCCGCGGTATCGCCAATATCGATACCCGCGGCGACGTCCATCCCGACCAATTCTGGCAGGACATGTTGTTAGGAAACGTCAAGCAAATGCCTTTCTCCCAAATCTGGGATGGTGCCAACCCCGGCTCCGCAGACATTCTCGCCTCGATCCGCTCCATCGGTCTGCTCTCCCTCGAAGAACGCCAGGCACGCATGAGCGGCCCCTGTGCCGAGTGCAAGTGGTTCAGCATCTGCGGCGGCGGCTTCAGAACCCGCGCCGCCTTTGCCAACTACGGCAGCCTCTGGGGCTCTGATCCCGGCTGCTACCTGCGCCCTGAGGAAATCCGCGCCTGATGCAGAAAACAGAATAGCAGAAAACGCGGAATAATTTCCGGGCAATCGGTTGAATTTTTGATAAATGGCCGTTGCCAGAGGTATATTCCATGCTTATGCAAGGCGCATGACACTGCTTGCCGACAACTCCCCCATCCTCCTCAAAACCCAAGAACTCTGCGCCGCAATCGCCGGAGACCCAACGTTCCTGCAATTTCAAACGCGCATCGAAAAGTTTCTGGATGATGACGCGGCCCGTGCCCAATACAAAGGCACCCATGAGATGGGGGAGAATCTCCATCAAAAGCAACACGCCGGTCTTGAGCTTGGCTCTGAGGAGATCAAGGCCTTTGAAGAGGCTCGCGACGCGCTGTTTGAAAACGCTGTCGCCTGTGAGTTCATGGATGCTCAGCGCGCCTTGGAAACCCTCCGCAAACAAATCACCAAACACATCGGCATGACCCTCGAACTCGGCCGAGTCCCCACTGCCGATGATCTCACCGAATCCTCTGGCGGCTGCTGCGGCGGTGGCGGAGGCGGTTGCGGTTGCCATGACGGCGAGGACGGCCACGGTGGTGGTGGCGGTGGCTGCTGCGGTGGCGGCGGCGGCGATGACGATCACGGCCATGATCACGGTCATGGCGGTGGTGGTTGCGGCTGCCACTGAGAGCGCGGCCACATCTGAGGAGTCTTGTAGCGGCGTGTCTGTGACCGCCGAAGTGCCAATGAGGTGCCCCTTGTCGAGGCGGCGGGTTCATTGGAGATTCATGGGCATCGGCGGTCATAGACACGTCGCTACAATCCTATAAATACTTGCGCGGCTCCTGAGCTTCACAGCGATTTTTTTCAACATGGCACGGTGATTGCTTACCTTCTCCGTCGATCATGTTTCCCTTCTCCGCCCGCCGCGTCGCTTTGTGCGCCAGCTTGCTGCTCCGGTTTGCCCTGTCGGTGGTGACTTGCGGGACGCTCGCCGCCGGGATCAATCCGCCGGTACGCGAGACGATTGCCGCGGCGGTCACTGCCGGTACCCCGGACGAGCAGCGCGAGATCATCCTTACGCTCAAATCAAACCCGACGCCAGAAGCCATCTCGTGGCTGAACAAGTGGAAGGAAGGGGCCATTTTCCTGAATCAGGACGATGCCGGTTCGGCCACCGCACTGCTGTTGACTGGCGCGCCGGATGCTGACGATAGTTATGCCACGATCAAGCTGAGTGATGGCAAACCGATGCTCGCGGCGGATGGCAGCCCGGTGCGGATCAACCCGAAGACCGTGGATTTTGCGGATACCGACTCTGGATTGCGGCGGGCGATGAAAGAGGTGGCGGATCTTGCGGCGCTGGCCGACCCAGATCCGGAGAAGCGAATCCGCGCAATCCAGGATTCGGCCATCGGCCAGAACCCGGACAAATTGCCGGCCCTGGAAGCTCTGAAAAGATTGGAAAAAAATCCCAAGGCGCAGCGGGCACTTGATGAAAGCATGGCAATTATCCAGCTCACGTCCTCGGAACCCGCGCAACGCATCGAGGCATGCAACACGCTTGGCAGCCTCCGCTCGCTCGCCGCCCGTGACATCATCAAAGCGATGGTGTCGGACAGCGATGCCGAGACCGACAAGGAAACCCGGAGTGCCGCGAATCACGCTCTAACGGAAATTGAGACCCATATTGCCGCCATCAACGCCGTTGGCACCGCGTTCCGGGGATTGTCGTTAGGCTCGGTGCTGTTGGTGGTGGCCATCGGACTGGCGATCACGTTTGGCTTGATGGGCATCATCAACATGGCCCATGGCGAACTCATCGCGGTGGGTGCCTACACGACCTATATCATCCAAAACGTCTTCGCCTCAGGCTTGAAATTGTCCCCCTTCGGCGTCTCCATCGCCATCCCGGGCCTCAATCTTCAGTCCGGTGCCAACCTCTACTTCGCCGTTGCCTTGCCCGCCAGCTTCTTGGCGGCCGCACTCGTCGGCCTGCTTCTGGAACGCACGGTCATCCGCTTCCTCTACCGCCGACCTCTCGAAAGCCTGCTGGCCACTTGGGGGATCTCATTGGTTCTCCAACAATTGTTCCGGCTCATTTTTGGTGCGAACAACGTCCAAGTCAACAGCCCGCTCTGGCTATCAGGAAACTGGACGATCAACGACGTGGTGTTTGGTTGGAACCGGGTATTCGTGATTGTTTTCGCGGTGGCGATCATCGCCGTCACTTGGCTCGTGATCAACAAAACCCCGCTCGGCCTGCTCATCCGCGCCGTCATGCAAAACCGCAACATGGCCGCCTGCATGGGCATCCGCACCGAGCGCGTCAACATGCTCACCTTCGCCTTCGGCTGTGGTCTTGCGGGTCTCGCCGGGGCGTTTCTATCCCAGATTGGCAACGTCGGGCCATCGCTTGGGCAGAACTATATTGTTGATGCCTTCATGACGGTCGTCGTCGGTGGTGTGGGCAACATTCTTGGAACTGTCATCAGTGCGCTGGGCATCGGAGTGGCCGATCAGACGTTGCAACAATACCTTGGCAATCCGGTGACCGGAAAAATCCTGGTGCTCGGAGCTATCATCCTGTTTTTGCAATGGCGGCCCGCCGGCCTGTTTGTCACCCGTTCCCGCAGCCTCGATTGACCGATGACCTCCAACCCGATTAGCAGCCGCATCCACGGCCCGATTTTGCTCGTAAGCGCCGTATTTCTGGTGGTGGTGATGCCATGGCTCAACAGTTGCGGGCTCATCGCTGACTTCACACTCAACCTGTGGGGGAAATACCTATGTTATGGAATCATGGCGGTGGCCATCGACTTGCTATGGGGATTCACCGGCTTGTTATGCCTTGGGCAGGCCCTGTTTTTCTCGCTCGGCGGCTACATGATGGGCATGCACCTGATGCTTATGATAGGCAAGCTCGGCCAATACAAGAGTGACCTGCCGGACTTCATGGTGTTTCTCGGGCATACGACACTGCCGGGATTTTGGCAGGCATTTCACTCGTTTCCATTCGCCCTAGCAATGGTGTTTCTCGTCCCCGGTCTGTTGGCTCTGGTCTTTGGTTACCTTGCGTTCCGCTCTCGAATCAAGGGCGTCTATTTCTCGATTCTAACCCAGGCGCTGACCTACGGAGCGGCCTTGTTGTTTTTCCGCAATGACTTATTGATGGGCGGCAACAACGGCTTCACCGATTTCCGCACTCTGCTCGGCTCGGACCTCCGTATCGCCAGCACCCAACGCATCCTATATATATGCACGGCATTGCTGTTAGTCGCGGTGGTCGCCGGTTGCAAATGGCTGACAAATTCCCGGTTTGGCCTGATCCAGCGTGCCATCCGCGATTCGGAGAACCGCGTGCTGTTCTCCGGCTACGCCACCGCCAACTTCAAACTCTTCATCTTCGTCACCAGCGCCATGATCGCCGCAACAGCAGGCGCTCTCTATGTCCCGCAGGTCGGCATCATCAACCCTAGCGAAATGACCCCCGAAAAATCCCTGGAAGCCGTCGTCTGGGTCGCCCTAGGCGGCCGCGGCAGCCTCTACGGCCCGGTGCTCGGCGCGGTCTCGGTCAACGCCCTCAAGAGCTGGGCAAGCCGGGCCTATCCGGATTTGTGGCTCATCATCCTCGGCGGCAGCTTCGTGCTGGTGGTGATGTTCATGCCTAACGGTATCATAGGCATCCCCGCTCAATTCGCCGCGTGGGCCGCCCGCCGCCGCAACCGAGATGCCACCACGGCAGCAGCCCCCGCCAACCGAGTGACAGACCCATGAGTGCCAAGCCATTTCTCCTAGCCGCCGAAGGCCTCAACAAATCGTTTGATGGCTATCAGGCAATCAACGACCTCAATTTCTATCTGGACGAGGGCGAGTTGCGAACGGTCATTGGTCCTAACGGCGCGGGCAAGACCACCTTCCTCGACTTGATCACTGGACGCACCGCGCCGGACCGCGGGACGCTGATGTGGGACGACGGCAAACACGATTTGCTCAAGCTCAGTGAATACCAGATCTATCGGCTCGGTATCGGCCGCAAGTTTCAGACACCGACCGTGTACAACGACCACAGCGTAACTGAGAATTTGGTCCTCTCACTGGCCGGTTCGCGCGGCATCTGGCACAGTTTGTTTGGTAAAGTGACACCGCTTCAGCGCGAGCGAATCGCCGAGATTCTTGATATCATCAAACTCACCGGGCATGCCCAGCGCAAGGCTGGCACACTCGCCCATGGCCAAAAGCAATGGCTCGAAATCGGCATGCTTCTGGCACAAGAAGCCCGTCTCCTATTGGTTGATGAACCGGCCGCCGGCATGACTGACGAGGAAACGCACCGTACCGGCGAATTGCTGCTCTCGCTGGCCGGCAAACACACCATCGTGGTCATTGAACATGATATGACCTTCGTCCGTCAGATCGCCCGAAATGGCAAAGTCACCGTGTTGCACCAAGGCCACGTCTTGTGTGAAGGTGCCGTTGACCAAGTCCAGAACGACGAGCGCGTTATCGAGGTATATCTCGGCCGCAAATCCAAAGCCGCATGAGTGCCACCCTGTCACCACCCGCCACCGCCAGCCTGTCGCTTGGCGGCCTCCATCTAGCCATAGGTGGCAGCCCGATTCTTCGTGGCGTTTCTCTAGCAATCAAGCCACAGTCGGTGTTCTGTCTGATGGGCCGCAACGGTGTCGGCAAAAGCACGACTCTCAAGGCAATCATGGGCCTGTTGCCGTTGACGGCCGGATCCATCGCGTTTTCGGGCACCCGTCTTGATGCCATGGCCACCGCCGAGCGTGCCCGCTACGGACTTGCATACGTGCCACAAGGCCGTGAAATCTTTCCTCACCTCAGCGTCGAAGAAAATTTGTTTATCGGTGCGCGGGCTCGGGGCATGAAGCCAATGCAAGATGAAATTGAGCGAATCTACGCTCTTTTCCCGATCTTGAGGGATTTCCTCCGGCGCAAGGGCGGCATGCTCTCCGGCGGCCAGCAACAGCAACTCGCCATCGCTCGCAGCCTGCTCACCCGCCCCAAGTTGCTCATTCTCGACGAACCCACTGAGGGTATCCAACCCAACATTATTGACCAAATCGGCGATGCCATCCGCATGCTTCGCGCCGAGGGCTCCATGAGCATCTTGTTGGTCGAACAATACCTGGATTTTTGCCGCGAGCTCGGCGATGATTTCGCCATCCTTGAGCGAGGTGCCGTCGCCGCTTCCGGCCCGATGGCCGAACTTTCCGAGGACATCGTCCGCAGGTTTCTAACTGTCTAGCTGAGATCTGACCTTCTGACTCGTGAAATCAGGCAAAAGATTTCATGAACTCTGGCACGCATTCCGCTTTTGATTCTCCGCGCTCCAGGCGCCATCGTTAGTTAAACACAACCACAATCCATGAAACCAACCACACGTATCAAGTTGCATCGTTTGCCATATTTGGCACTACTGTTGGCCAGCGGAACCGCCATGGCGGGCACCGACGGCACCGTAACGCCCGCTCCTGCGGTGCCAACCACCCCGGACTGGCTTAAGATCAGCGGTTATGCCGCGATCTCCTATACCTATACCGACACTGGAACGAATCGCCGGACATTCGCCGACGGTAACACGCCTTACGACGCGGCGAAGGTCATCTTTCAAGCCAACCAGGGACCGTTGGGTGCCTACGCCAGCCTGTTTTACACGCCGGGCATCTCCGGGCAGGAGGCAGGCATTCTTGATGCCTACGCCACCTATAAGGTCGGTGACGTCACATTTACCGGGGGCAAATACCTCAGTTATCTAGGCTACGAGGCATTTGACACCGTCGGAATGAACCAGATTACTTATGCTAACACCCTTGGTGCGGTTCCGGCCTATCACGATGGCATCAAGGTGGATTATGCCACCGAAACGTTTGGTGCCGGAGCGAACGTCTCGGACTCAATCAGGGGCCGTGGCTTCTGGGCTGGCGACCAAAACCTCAGCAATGGCTTGGGGTATGAGGGATATCTTACCTATAAGGGGGTTGATAAGCTTACCCTGTGGGCTGGTTTTGCCTATGAAAACAGCGAGATCAAGGGCGTGCATGACTTTGTCACCTATGATGGCTGGGCCAGTTATGACATCACTCCCCAGACGACCGTAGCCGCCGAAGTGGCATATCATGACGGCGACGCCCGCGGCACACAGGGGTTGGCCTTTCTGAAGTATGCCTTCACCAAGCAGTTCTCCACGGCCTTGCGGGTGGGTTTCGACGAAATCAGCTACGGCGGCCGTGACCACATGAGCTATACCATCAGCCCAACTTATGCCTTCACCGATAACTTCTTGATCCGTGCCGAGTTGACGTGCAACAGCACCAAGACCACCGGAGATTCCACCTTTAGCGGTATCCAAGCCCTGCTGAAGTTCTAAGGTACATCTACATCTAACGATTCAGAGCACGGGTGGCCTGCCGACAGCGGTGCCGACGGGCCACCCGTGCTTTGAATTGCCGAACATCTAATTTGAAATCTATACATCTATGATTACACGAACCATTCGAATCGCGCTAGCCGCGTTTTCCCTCAGTCATGCGGCAGCGCTGGCTGAAGATACTGTCAAAGTTGGCGTTCTTCACTCGCTCTCCGGCACCATGGCCATCAGTGAGACATCGCTTCGGGACGTGCTCTTGTTCACCTTCGACGAGATCAACGCCAAGGGCGGTGTTCTCGGCAAGAAGATCGAGCCGGTGGTCGTCGATGGAGCATCTAACTGGCCATTGTTTGCGGAGAAAGCCAAGCAGTTACTTGAGCAGGACAAGGTGGCGGCGACCTTTGGTTGCTGGACATCGGTGAGCCGCAAGTCTGTGCTGCCGGTGTTTGAAGAGAAGAAGGGCCTGTTGTTCTACCCGGTGCAGTACGAGGGTGAGGAGATGTCTCCGAACATCTTTTACACTGCGGAAGCCGTTAACCAGCAGGCGACCCCGGCTGTGGATTACATGCTGGCTGAAGGCAAGAAGAAGTTCTATCTGATTGGATCGGACTATGTCTATCCACAGACGACGAATCTCATTTTGCTGGAGTACTTGCGCCACAAAGGGGTGCCTTTGAAGAATATTGGTGGTGGTTTCACCAAGGATGACAAAGGCAAGATCATTTCGGCAGGGAAGTACACGCCCTTTGGTCACACCGACTACCAACAGATCATCTCCGAGATCAAGCAGTTCGCGGCCAGTGGCAATGCCTGCGTCATCAACACGCTCAACGGCGATACCAATGTGCCCTTTTTCAAGGAGTACGCGGCTGCCGGTCTGACGGCGGAATCCTGCCCGGTTGTTAGTTTCTCGGTGTCTGAGGACGAGTTCCGCGGTCTGCCGGCCAAGCAACTCGTTGGCCAGCTCGGATGCTGGACGTATTTCCAATCGATCAAGAGCCCGGCCAACGCCAAGTTCATCAAGGATTTCCAGGCGTGGCTGGCCAAGTCCGAGGTGACGGGCATCGTCAAGGAAAACCGGGTGACCTGCTCGCCGATGGTGTTGTCCTACGACGGGGTCTATCTGTGGAAGGCCGCAGTGGAAAAGGCCGGGTCCTTTGATGTGGACAAGGTGATGGCAGCTTTGAAAGGTGGCATTTCGTTCAACGGCCCGGGTGGCAAGGTAACTTCGCAGAAGAACCACCACCTGACCAAGAATGTATATATCGGGGAAACCAAGGCCGACGGCCAGTTCAAGATTCTCAAGGAATACAAGAACGTGGTTGGCGAACCATTCCTCAAAGGCACGTATAAATGACTTGCATGCCGGCCATTGCGCTGGCACAACTCCCGGGCGGCCATGTTCTTTGGCGAGAGCATGGCCGCCAACTTTTGTTCGCCAGTCTATCTTTTGGAGGACATCCTGGAGAATCTCACACATTCGATTATGAGAACCACTGCGATATTGCAAGAAATCAGTGGTAAATTGATAGTATCCTAAAAATTTTGACCAGCGCACGAGCAACCGATCCATTCGAGCCATCCATGAACATTTTCCGGTTTACATCAACGCTTGTCAGATGCCGCAATCTCATCCTTGCCGGATGTCTGCTGCCCACCTTGGCCATGGCTCACCCCGGACACTATCATCCCGGTGAGAAGGACGAATTCGATACCCTGGCCTCGGGCATCCTCCATCCGTTCACCGGATTGGACCACTTGCTCATCGCACTCGCCGCAGGCGGCATCGCCATGGCCTTGGGAAAACGCTTGGGTCTGGCTGCCGCCGCCGGCTTCCTCGTCGCGCTGGTAGGCGGTGCCTTTATCGGTCATGGAATGGGTACCGGGGCCGCTCTGGAAGCCGCCATCGCCTGCTCGCTGCTGGCTGCCGGAGTGGGTCTGCTCGCCGGACGGGTGCCGCCGATTGCGCTGCTAACTGCGGCGCTCGCACTCATTGGTGGGATTCATGGCTTTGCCCACGGTGCGGAGGCACCACCAGGATTTTCGTTAGCCATGTTGGCTGTCGGCTGGGTGGCCGGCACGGCAGTGCTGATGGGGCTGGGTGCGGTGCTGCACCAAGCGCTTTTCACCTCGCGCCGGGCATGGGCGCCCCGTCTGGCTGGTGCCTTGCTGGCTAGCGTAGGGATTGTATCATTGCTCCACATATTATAACATAAGAGCATGCATTTGACGCCGCGCGAGCAGGAGAAACTTCTCATAGTAGTGGCCGGGGATTTGGCCCGGCGGCGGCGTGAGCGCGGTCTTTTGCTTAACTATCCGGAGACGATAGCATTGATCACAGCCGAGTTATTGGAAGCGGCCCGTGATGGCCGGACGGTAGCGGAGCTCATGAGCTTGGGAACCACTTTGGTTAGCCGAGGGCAAGTGATGGAGGGCGTAGCGGAGATGATCCACGACATTCAACTTGAAGCCACCTTTCCGGATGGGACCAAGCTGGTCACTGTTCATCACCCCGTACGCTAACAGCAGATGATCCCCGGCGAAATCATTACCCCGCCCAGAGCTCCGGATATCGAGCTCAATGTCGGCCTTGGCACCCGAAGCGTGGTGGTCGCCAATACCGGCGACCGGCCGATCCAGGTCGGCAGTCATTTTCATTTTGCCGAGACGAACTCGGCGCTGCACTTTGATCGTGCCGCAGCGCGGGGGTTTCGGCTTAATATAGCGGCCGGCACTGCGGTGCGTTTTGAGCCTGGCGACACCCGTGAGGTTCCGCTGGTGGCATTTGCAGGCAGCCGAGAAGTGTACGGCCTCAACAACCGGGTCAACGGCCCGCTGGACGCATGAAACAATCCCGCGCCAACTATGCAGCCACTTATGGGCCGACCACCGGTGATCGGGTGAGGCTGGCGGACACTGAGATATTCATTGAGGTCGAACGCGATCTGATCGCAGAATCCGGTGGATATGGCAACGAGGTGAAATTTGGCGGCGGCAAGGTCATCCGCGACGGCATGGCCCAATCTCCGCTGGCGTGTGATGTCGAGGCGCTGGACCTGGTTATCACTAACGCCCTGATTCTTGACGCCGTCCAGGGAGTCATCAAAGCTGATATAGGCATCAAACACGGGCGCATTGTTGGCATCGGTCATGCTGGAAATCCGTTGCTCCAGGATGGCATCACCATGACGATCGGTGCCGCCACCGAAGTGATCGCCGGAGAAGGCTGTATCGTCACTGCCGGCGGCATCGATACTCATATCCATTTCATTTGCCCGCAGCAAATCGAGCATGCCATCGCCAGCGGCGTAACCACCCTCATCGGCGGCGGCACCGGCCCGGCTCACGGCACCTATGCCACCACCTGCACCCCGGGCCGCTGGAATATTCATCGAATGTTAGAATCAGCCGAGGCGTTTCCGGTCAATCTCGGATTCCTCGGCAAAGGCAATTGCTCGTCGCCGGAACCCTTGCGCGAGCAAGTCCGCGCCGGTGCCATCGGTCTCAAGCTCCACGAGGATTGGGGCACCACCCCTGCCGCCATCGACACCTGCCTGTCCGTCGCCGATGAGTTCGACGTGCAGGTGGCCATTCACACCGATACCCTCAACGAGGCGGGCTTTGTCGAAAGCACGTTAGCCGCCTTCAAGGGCCGAACGATCCATACCTATCACTCGGAGGGCGCAGGCGGTGGCCATGCTCCTGATATCATCAGGATTTGCGGTGAATCCAACGTGTTGCCGTCATCCACCAATCCGACCCGGCCGTTCACCACCAACACGATTGACGAGCACCTCGATATGCTGATGGTTTGCCATCACCTGGACTCTCGCATTCCCGAGGACATCGCCTTTGCTGAAAGTCGCATACGCCCGGAAACCATCGCTGCCGAGGATTTGTTGCATGATCTGGGAGCCATCTCGATGATGTCTTCCGATAGCCAGGCCATGGGCCGCATTGGCGAAACCATCACCCGTACCTGGCAAACTGCCCACAAGATGAAGGTCCAGTTCGGAAAATTGGATGGCCCATCGCATCCGGCAGCTGACAATTTCCGAGCCCTGCGCTATGTCGCCAAATACACGTTGTGCCCGGCCATCACCCATGGCATTGCCCATGAAGTCGGCTCCATAGAAATGGGTAAACTCGCCGATCTTGTGCTGTGGAAACCGGCGTTTTTCGGCGTCAAGCCGGAAACCATTCTCAAGGGTGGCTTCATCGCATGGGCCAACATGGGTGACCCTAACGCATCTATTCCCACCCCGCAGCCGACGTTTTACCGAGCGCAGTTTGGTGCCCACGGCAAGGCGATCGCCGCCACCTCTGTCACCTTCGTGAGTGCCGCCGCGCTCGAATCCGGTACGCTTGATGCCCTCGGGCTGACCAAACGCCTAGTCGCCGTTAGAAACTGTCGAAGCATCGGAAAAAAGGATCTGCCGTTCAATGATGCGATGCCGCACATCACGGTGGATCCGGACACTTACACCGTCACCGCCGATGGTCACGAACTGCGCTGCGAGCCGCTCGCCGTGCTGCCGCTGGCCCAGCGCTATTTTCTCTTTTGATGGAGGAGCCACCCATGCAACTGGTTACACGGATGCTGGCGGATGGTTCGCAACTGCCACCTGAGCGGCAGATTATTTTGGCAGCGGAGCGACGGCTGTTTCTCAAACGGCGTTGGCGCGCCACTGCCAGCGATGGCACGGACTTTGGCTTCGACCTTGAGGAGCGGCTGTGCGACTGCGCGGTGATCTGGCAGCGCGACGGCTTCGACTATGTGGTGCGCCAAGAGCCGGAAACAGTCTATCGGATTGCTCTGGATAACCCCGGCCAGGCGGCACAGGTTGCTTGGAAAACCGGCAACCTGCACCTGCCCGCGCAAATTACCGGGGATGCCATGCTGGTGCTTCACGATCCGGCGATGGCCCAACTGTTGGAACGGGAGGGCTGGAGTTTTTCGGAGCCCGTGGTGGTGTTCCGGCCGATGAAAGCCATAGCTCACACTCCATGACAGCGGACTCTTTACTCTGGCTGTTGCAAGCCAATGACAGCGGCTATCCATCGGGGGCTTATGCCCATTCCTCCGGCTTGGAGGAACTCGTCGCCTGTGGTGTGGTTAGCAACGCCGCCGATCTCGAACTCTTCCTGCAACGACAGATCCTGCCGGCGCTGCTAACCTTCGACATCCCATGGTTTGCCCGCGCTCATGCCGCAGCCGCCGCCATGGACGTCGATGCATTGCTCGCGCTGGATGCCGAGCTGGACGCTTGGCGGATCCCCGCCGAACTCCGCGAGGCATCGCGACGCATCGGCTCCCAGCGCCTCGAATTACTCATCACGCTCGATCCATCGCCTTTCCTCACTGATTTCAGCAAGACCTGCCCGCGCTGCCACCACTTGATTGTCTGCGCACTCGAACTCGCGGCACTGCCGCTGGCCCAAGCCGCATGCGCTTATGCCTATCAAGCAATCTCCAGCCTGACGTCCGCCGCGCTCAAACTCATCCGCATCGGCCAAAGCGCCTGCCAACATATCCTCCGCCGCACCCTCGCCAAGCTCGGGTTGCAACTCGACGCCGCGTTGCTTCGAGAGCCAGACGGCTGGTTCAATCCATTGCTGGAAATCGCCTCTCTACGCCATGCCCGCTCTCATGCCAGACTCTTCATTTCCTGATAGACCAGCCCGCCCCTTGCGGCTTGGTGTCGGCGGCCCGGTGGGCTCCGGCAAGACGATGTGCGTGTTGCGCCTTTGCCAGTGGCTCAAGCACGAGTTATCGTTGGCGGTCATCACCAATGATATCTATACCCGTGAGGACGCAGAGTTTCTGTTGCGGGAAAACGTGCTGCCCGCCGAGCGTGTTCGCGGCGTGGAGACCGGTGGCTGCCCGCATACCGCCATCCGGGACGATACCAGCATGAACATGGCTGCGGTGCGCGAACTCGAATCCCTGCACCCCGATCTGCAGTTGATCCTCATCGAAAGCGGCGGCGATAACCTCTCCGCCACATTCTCACCTGAGCTCGTCGATGCCTATATCTATGTCATCGACGTTGCCGAAGGCGATAAGATCCCGCGCAAAGGCGGCCCCGCCATTCGCAACAGCGATTTGTTGATCATCAATAAAACCGATCTCGCTCCATACGTCGGTGCCGACCTCGCGGTCATGGCGCGCGACGCCAAGCTCCAGCGTGGCAACCGTCCCTTCCTGTTTGCCGACCTTAAATCGGAAAAGGGCAAAGACGATCTGCTAGCTTGGCTGAAACATGAATATCTGTTTGTCTAACATGAGTGAGGAATGACCAGCGCCAATTCTGTTTCCGGCTCATCGCTCAATGGTCACCTGCAGCTGCGTTGTGAAAACCGCGCTGATGGCACGCCCTATATCTCCCGCCAAAGTTTTTGTGCGCCGATCCATATCGGCAAGGCCCTGATGGTCGATGGCCACCTGTTGCTCAACATCGCCAATCCCACCGCTGGCTTCTTCGATGGCGACCGAGTCACCACCGACGTCACCGTTGCTAGCGGTGCCCGGCTCATTCTCAGCAGCCCGGCAGCCGCCCGCGTCTATCAAACACGCTCGGGCAGGCCGGCCGCCAATTGCCAGCACTTCCATCTTGAGGACCACGCCTCACTGGAATGGATCCCGGAACCGTTCATCCCCCATGCCGGAGCGAGTTATGTGCAAACCACTCAGATTCATCTTCAGCCGTCCTCCAGCTTGCTCTTCTTCGAGTGGCTGGCTCCAGGCAGGGTCGCCGCAGGCGAAATCTTTGCCTATCAGAATTTGCGCTGGGAGCTCGACCTCAGCGTCGCGGGCCGTTTGATCGCCCGGGAGCGCTATGACCTGCGGCCGGACAATCACAGTCTTGAGGCGCTCCGCTGCCGCTTTCCCGCCGCCCACTATCTCTCGGTCTATGCCGCCGGCAAGATGACACGCCAGTGGCCCGCCGAAGCACTCGAAGCCCTAACCAGCGATGACGTCATTCTGGGCCATGGCCCGCTGCAGGGCGGCGTTCACGTGATCCGGGCGCTGTGCCGTGACAGCCTCACCACCAGGCGCTTGTTCGTAGCGCTGCGTCAATGGATCTACGTCAGTGTCGGCGAGTCGCCGCCGAATTTGGGCCGCCTGTGAAGAATTCTCTGAGGTAAGAGAAATCAGCGATTTTTCTTGGCAAAGCGGGTTGCCGGACAAACTGTGACGGCCCCGAGTGTGAGACCGCAGCGGGCATGAGAAATGGCTTCAGGCAATCAATCTAACGGTTTTGGAGAGTCCGAGCATGAACAAGAACCATTGGCAATTATCGGTTGTTGGGATGGGTTTAGCCATTCTGAGCACAGTTTCGACGGCATGGGCGTGGCAGCCCAAATATGCGTCACTGACGAGCGACTGGGCGCAGTTGGTGGACGTGAACTGTCCGCTGCCGGAGTATCCCCGGCCGCAAATGGTCCGCAGCGAGTGGCTCAATCTGAATGGGCTTTGGCAGTTTCAGGCGGCAGCGGCCAGCGATCCGGTGCCGACCCGGCTGACGCTTGCGGGTGAGATTCTGGTGCCTTATCCGATGGAGTCGGCGTTGTCCGGGGTGGCGGCTTACCATGACCGGGCGTGGTATCGGCGCATCTTCACAGTGCCCTCAGATTGGAGTGGCCAGCGGCTGCTGCTTCACCTCGACGCGGTGGATTGGGAGTCTGAAGTATTCGTCAACGGCCAGAGCGTGGGACTGCACCGCGGCGGCTATGACCCGGCCACTTATGATATCACGGCGTTTTTGAGCGGCACCGGC
>CAIQXC010000173.1 GCA_903875675.1 Akkermansiaceae bacterium | reverse complement strand
GGAGCGCCGCCATCCTGGCGGCAACGTTCGGCATCCTGCCGAATGGGCGTAAGGAACGCGCCTGGAAAGGCCAAATCCTGTGCCGCCGAATGAGTGCCGCCGAATGAGTGCCGTTGGAGCGAGCGGCCTTCGCTGGGCGCTCCCTGCGCTTTGCATTGCGGCAGGATGCCGCAAGCTGCCGGCGGGGACGCCGGCGCTCCCCACAAATATTCTGCGCTTGGCCGTTGGAGTCGTTGACCCGCCTGTAACAGCCGGATTGCATGCGGGACAGGGTCGACCTTTGCGCATGGTCTATGCATAAGAAGAGCAACTACTGGACTGCCTGGGCACAGATGAAGTCGGAGGAACCGGTGACGAGGTCGGAGAGCGGTTTGGTAACGTTCGGGTCATCACCCATGGAACTGAGGACAATGACGCTATTGGCTTCACATAAGAGTTCGACGCCTGTGCCGAGGTTGCATGGCAGTTTCTCCAAAGCCAAGGGGAATCCATTCTTGTCGGTCACGGCTGAGGCATGGCTGAAGCCGTATCGGTTCAGGTTCAGCGATGGCCCACCTGTCATATGCAGGCGTACCGTCTTCGGTGTAGCGGCGCGATTCACGATGCAAATGCTCCAGCAACGTTCTCCGGCAATCATCTTGTTGTCCCAGTTGGCGGCCAATACTCGTATATCGCCAGATGTTAAACCGGCCCGGACAATAGTGGACCCTGCGGGGAAACAGCGGGAAAGCAAAGACCATGTGTAGAACCACGGCTTGGTGGCCAAACCATTGCCTCGTTTCTTCCACATGCCCCAAGTAAATCCCTCATGGGAATTGTCATCCAACATCCACGCGAGCACGGCCCACGATCCGGCATTGGCTGCCTGCACGGCGTAGTCGCTCATGACAACGGCATACCGGGGATCACCACTCATCGGATTGCTACCTGCATCGCATCCGGGGCCTATAACTCCAGCCTCGCCGACAACGAGCGGCTTGTTCTTCGCCTTGGGGTCCCGCGCCAACGCATACTCCCAGTTCTTTTTGTAGTAGTCAAACAGTCCACCCGTCCGCACCAGCTCCTCAGTGGCGTAATGATGGATGTCATAGGCACCCAAAATGCCCTGAAGCTGGTCAACCGCATTCCTGTGCCAATCATCCCCACCGGATTGATCCGAGCCCATCAGCACGACCTTCGCTTCGAGACCCTTTGCCTGAAACGCGGCGGCAACATTCTCCACGTTCTTCTTCCAACGATTCCATTCCTTGACTTCCAGATTCGGCTCATTGCCTTGAATGAAATATTTGATGCAGGTGTACTTCTTGTTGTTCAGAAGGTAGTCCATGTAGGTCGCGATGATCCCGGCATACTTCGGGTCTTCCACCTTTCCAACCTCCGGCGTTGCCAGCCAGGACGGCTCGATTCCCCATTCGGTCAGTAAAACGGTTGTCCCAAGTTTCTGGCAGACGTCCAACTGCCGACAGAGCGCGAGCATCTTGGGGTCGTTCCAGTCGTATTGGCCGTTGCCCTTATAGCACCATCGGCTCTGCATCATGATTCGAGCCATGGGCAAATGCATCCATTCGACTCGTTTGCGAATCACCGCAAAATCCGCTTCGGTGACTTTGTTCTCGTCGTAGCCATTTGAATCCCACTCGGCACCGAACCCTAGAAACTTCTGACAGATGACCGACACCGGATCCAATTGGACTGAAACAGGAGCTTCGTCTCCACGCGCTTGACTGGCCACTATCAAAGCTGAAGCAAACAGTGAGGTAACTGGATTCATTTTCTTGCTGGAAGTGCGGGGCCGGAAGCGGGGTTGGATTGTCACGTCCCACGAAGGCGCGAATCCTGCGGGACGGCAAGAACAATTTTTGCCAGCCAACGGGCGTTGACTGGGTGCATGGGGTCGGCCACAGTTCCGCCACCTGCCCCGCCATGCCATTCCGCCTGATCCTGTTTGCCGCCTCCGTTGTGTTGCCACTCTCGTCCTGTGGGACGGGGTCCTATTCACGCGGGTTTGCCGAATCATCCGCAGCCATGGTGCGGCCTCCCGTCAGAGCCGAAGGACCGTGGCAGGGTTCGTGGAAGAGTGCCGTCAACGGACACCACGGTCCGCTGTGGTGCATGGTTCAGCCCAGCCCGGGCCGCCCCGGCCACTATGATTTCCGCTACCGTGCCGGTTGGGGCATTCTGCAGTTCGGCGACTACACCCACACCGTCCCCGCCTCCCTTGCCAGAGACGGATCGCTGAGACTGTCCGGGGCAATGATACTTCCTGCCGGTCTGGGGACGTATCGGGTGGCAGGCCAACTCACGCGTGAAACCTTTGTGGCCAGCTACCAGTCCGCCAGTGATCGCGGAACCATGGAGTTGCGACGACCGCCAGCACCATGAGCCTACCGAGGTTGTCGAGTGGGATCGCGGCAAGCCCCGAGGACTCGATGACTTGCCGGGCCAATGTCGTCTTGCCCACTTGTCGGGGGCCTGCCAGCACTTGGATAAAACGCCGCAGCTCACGGACGCGGGAAAGCAATTGGGAGTAGAGATGATTGCGTTTCATTGGATTTACTCAGGGCAATGAGTCAATCGTGGAGGCTTGCTGAGCAAGCTGGAAATTTTTGGATGGGTACGACCCCTTTTACCGGTCTGTGCCCGATGGTCGATCATCGCTCCGAGCTCATCCCTGTGGATGCCATCAAGGAATTCGGAGCGGCGGCAGCCTTTCGCCAGCTCGCTGCGGATTTCCAACACCAGCTTCGACCTACCTAACAAGCGCAATGCCTCATACGCCAGCGCCGAGATCTCCTGCGGGGCCGTGACCCGGGCTTCCGCCAGCGACGGTTTCCGCAGCACATACCCAAACTTGCCCGGGTCTATCGGCCACTATTCTTGGTCGCGCAGGTGGTACGTACAGCGCCGCACCGTCCGCTCGTGGCACTCCATCTGCCCGGCCAATTCCTCCGCCGTCCACGCAACCTTTTCACGGAACGCGGATTCGACCAACTGGATCTGGTGCGGCTTGGGCATGCGCGAATTGTGCGGGCAGCGGCACCCGGCGTCCAACTCGTTTCAACAGAAATATCCTCAATATATATTCTTCGCAAATTGTAAAAATGAGTCGGTGACAACGGGCGGATTTGTCATCTGAATGATTTTGTCGTCCATGGCATGCATCGTCGCTGCGGATATTGTCCATCCTGAAATCCATCTTGCAGTTAGCTTTTGAGGATAATTGGCGAAAGCCAATTGATTCCATTTTTTTTTGTGATAAATCGGAATAGTTCTGGTGAACTGTGCAGCGGCTCTCCGAGCGGGATGAAAGACGGCCGGACCATTACAAGAGATCTGCAACACTCGTTCTGTCCTATGAATATCTTGAATATGCCTGCACACCTCGTTTCCCATGCTTCCTTGATTGAAAGCCGGCCATAGTTGAGTGACTATATCCCTCAATACCGACAAAATCGGGACCCCAGAAATGCACCTGATTGGCAATATTTCATGGATGTGTTACCCATAAACGGACGGCAAATGCCAACCTAGAATCCATATATCAAAGCTGGACTGAGCAAGTGGAATATTGCCTTTGGGCGTAATGGCCCTCAATACAGGTGGAATCGTTGCATTTTAGATTCGTTTCTGACATGGGTTTCAAATCACAGATAGACTAAAAGCACACCCGCAGACCAAGGTTTGCGTTGCCGCTGGAGTCCCCGCACACGCGGCCTTCGTAACCGGCATAGATGCTGGTGCTTCTATTGATGCCATAAGCGACCCGCAGACCCACGTTGATGCTGGATAGGGGGGCGGAGGCGAAGGATTGGTTGAAGCTGACGGAGGGGGTAGAGACCATCGTGGCCTGCTGGTTCGCCTTGTGATCGATAAGAGCCTGCTCAATGCTGGAATCCATTTCTATGCTCAGGATGTGACCATCCAGCTTGGTGCTCCAAACCAGTGAACCACCTAACTCGGCACACAGACGCTCGGCTCCATAGGCATCTAATACAAAACTGTCGTTGGCTCCGGTTTCAGTGAAGCCATTGACCGTGGCGTTCGAATAGGTGAGGTCGACACGTGGCACTAGGCTCAACTCACCCCATTGACCTCCCAGGCAGCTAAGCCCGAGGCTGCCGGTCAACACGCTGCTATTCGTCGAGCCAAACGCCTGAATGGTGTCGGTGGTGTTACGCCGAAGGTCGGAATGATACGAGCTATAGCCTAGACGCGCATTCAGGGCCGCGACCGACAAGAGGCGGGTTTTGATGTAAGCGTCTGCACCCATTCCACTCATGTCTCCACGACCTGAGCTGGTGGAAAAATCACCATTGTTATAGGTTGCCAGCAGACCCAGTGTCATGTTCCTAGCAACGGAATAGTCGCCACCCACGTAGCAGTCCGTGCGGTCGATGGCGACGTGGTCGGCATTGTCAAAATTATGCTGCATGATGCCGCTGAAGAGTGCCATATCATCCGGCCCGCCTCCCGGCATGCTCCTTAGATTCGTGACCCGGTCGTGCAGCAAATGAGTCACGGCCAGGTCGCTGGCCATGGCGTAGTCGGCGATAGATCCGTAAACTTCCGGGGTTAAGTCTGCGAGTTTGATGGTTAGGCTACCGGGAGCAGCGATGAGTTGCAGGGCGAGCGCGCCTGCGGCGGTGCTGCTGTTGATTTGGTTCGGGCCGATCATACTGGTGGCATTGTTGAAAATGCTGCCGACCAACTGTCGCTGGTTGGCTGTGGATCCGAGGTCCGAAAACGTGCTGGTGGGTCCGTTTAGCCCGGTCGCTATCAGCCGCCCGGTGGCCTGATCAAAAAGCACGGCAGCGTTGATCACTGGAACACCAGAGCCACTGGCACCGTCGGCATCAAAGCGCACGGTGGAAAAGATACCCGTGACCGGCTTAAGGCCGCCGAGTGAACCTGCAATAACCTGATAAATAGCACCTCTCAGGGGCAATACATTGTTATAGGTTTCCACGACCAGGGAGGAACCGGGCAGCAGGGAGACGTTACCGCCGACTCGCACCTGATCATGGCCTGTGATGGGGGTGGTGGTTTCCAGTTCAGTATGAAGCGTACCCGATTCGGTGTAGTTTCCGCCAATAGTGGTCAGCCCGGGCGAATTGCCGGGGGCAAAGTTGCCTTGGTTGGTGAAGTTGCCCCCGAACGTAAGCCCGCCTCTGACAGTGGCACCAGCGCGATTGACGAAACCGGAACCGGTGCTGTCGATAAACCCGGTGCCAGCTAGCGTTAGGTAATTGAGACACGAGCTATCTCGCGTAGCCAGAATTCCAGAAATAGTTAGGCTATCTGTATAGATTGAGCTGCCGACGTCCGCGGTGAAGGTGCTGCCGCTGGCAGTGACTATGGAGCTGCCTGCCATTGAGCCGGCTACTTCCAGTCCCCCATTATTGACAAAGGTGGAACCCGTAAATGTGTTCGCGCCGGAGAGGATGAGGTTTTCGGAAGACTCCTTGCTCAGGCCGCCGCTGCCGGAAATGATTCCGGAGAAATTCCCGGTGTCCACGGTGAGCCGCCCACCCGAAATTTGGAGATTGCCCGAACCGGCCAGCGTGCCGATTTTCTCGTCAGCTCCCATCTTGAGGGTGGCAAGCGCGTCGATGGTCACGACGCTGCTATTCAACAAGCGCCCGGCAGACCCCAATGAGGTACTGCCTGATTGGACGTAAAAGCTCGTAGCCGCGCTGCTCCCGTTAAGAGTGACGGATCCGTTGGATGTGAGCGAACCGCTGCCGAGATTGGCATTGATGATCGAGCCGTTGTTGAGCGCGTAGGTGGCGGTAGTCAGGGTGGTGCTACCATTGATGCTGCCGGTATTGATCAGTGCGGCGATTGTGTTGGCGGTGTTTTGTAGGATGATTCCGTTATTGATCAGGGTGCTTGTGGCGCTGAGCCCGCCTGCGCTATTGATGAGCGTGGCACCACTGCTGACGGTGACCACATTGGAACTCAATGATCCGTTGAGAGCGAGTGTGCCGGCCTCGATGAGGGTCGGGCCGGTGTACGTGTTGGCACCAGAAAGAATGAGGATGCCACTGGACACTTTGGTGAGCCCCCCGGTGCCCGAGATCACCCCAGAAATAGTGCCTGCGTCAAGGGAGAGTCCCCCAGTGTCGCCTTGCGCTGGGGGGGCGAATAGGCTGGAAATAATGAGGGCTAGCAATGTCGAGTGGAGCTTCATAACATTGAACACCGGCAATGTTAAAAAATTAGATCGGCCGATTAGGACAGGGCGCATAAATAGTTCTTATATTTGGATTGGATTGTAAAATTCCAGTTAGGATAGATCTCGTTGCGAAGGATGTTAAGGGCATACATGGATTTTCAATAGGTATATCACGGGCTGGCCTTGAGCTTGGAACTAGGCCGCCAGCTGAGCAATGTGCTCAAATTGCGTGTTGCGGTCGGGGATGTTGGCATTTTTCGAGGTCCATCTCAAAGGGCTTTCGGGATCGCCTCTGGTTGCCGGGTCAATAAGCCGATTGAGGTCCGCTAGAAGTTCTGGTTGTTTGGCTGTCAGAGTTCTTCGACCTCTTCCTTTGCGACGACTGGCGTGCGGCGGCAGTTTTCCAAGCTCACTTTGCAAGTCGGCATCTTGAATCTCGCGAATGCCTCGCGAGACGGCGTCGGTGCACAGGCCTGTCGCTTGCGCCGAGATCCTAATGCCGCCATGTCCTAGGCTTCGAGCCTCGGCAGCGGCCCAACATCTCACGCTACGTTCGGCTAAAGTAATTCTAACCGATTCGAATTTCGCAACCCATGCAGTCGCTGTTATCGTCATAAATAATATTTGGCGTGTCTGAAATAATAGGCAAGGGCCTATTATTTCGCCCGTCCTTGCTGTAGTTTTTCTTCCGCTTGTAGAGGTTTCAATCATTGCTCTGTCCGCACTCGCCGAACCAAGGGGAAAGAATAGCGCCCCAAAAACTTCCGCATATGGGGTAAAGTGCTAATGTTCATTTGAACTCTTTCCGAAACGGGCCTATTGGGCACGAGTTTCCCCCCATAGCGGACCACCAGATCGGTCTCAAGCTTGTCGGTCTTTTTGCAAATTAAACAAGTGTTTCCAGGGAATGAATTGCGGTGAATTCGAACCAAGGCGTTATCATTACTTATGTTTTGGTAGCATTTGATGCAGCATGAAACTCAGCAGTGATACGCAAAGTAGCTCCAACTGCCACCCAAGAGTGCTTGGCACGAGTCAGTGGGGCTGAAGTCCCTTCACAGTGCTAGGATGCCGATGCCACATGGATGCCCGAAAGGGAGGCCGGAAGTCAGATAATCCGATCTAGATCCGGCCGCTTCTCTGAACATGCCAAAGCCAACGGCTTTGCCAAATCTACCACGAGAAGGCGGCCCAACTGATCATCTTCCCGGGAAAACCCATTAACCCTGGGAGGCATCTCAGTCGGGCCACCAGTGGTGTCGCGACAGTGTATGAACGACTCAGTAGTCACATTTTGTCTACAAGCCTAAACTTTTCCGAAAAGACCCATCATCGAGAATACTTATCTCTACCCGTCCGCCATCGATGTGAGCAATACCCCGGTCAGGGTGCCATAGGTGTATTGAATTTAGTCTTCGTGGTGTTTGTGGTGTTTGTGTTGTGTTTTTGGGGATGCTAAGAGTCATTTCTGGATTCAAGACCAAAGCTACAGGTCCGTTCGCCATTGGAAACTCACTATGTATGAGGGATTATCCAAGCCCTGAGATATGGAGTGTTCACCCTATATGCGGCGGGGTGCTTGGATGGTAATTTACCTATCTGCGGTGGCATCAAGGGGACAAAGAACTAAGTAGCACCTCAAACATCCAATGAAAACAAGATTTGAACATGCGAGTGCGCGGCTTGGCAGGAAGCAGATTCCCATGGGGAAACCATCACAAATGCCGCTTGTGAGGTGGTCCATTCTGCAAAGCGGGTGGGTCGGCTGAGTTTTCCGATGTGTTCGAGAATGTTAGTAAATTGATACAATGAGAACCTTGTGGTGTGGAAAATATTGACAACTTATACCTTCAACATATGAAAGAGATGATGAATTCTCCCCGATGCATGAGCCGGACCCGGCGCATCACGGTCACTGAACCTGACTCGGAAAGTCCGTGCGATCGCGATTTGCAACGGCTATGTCGTCTGAGTATCGAAGTTGGCGCGGCCTGCAGCGCTTGGCTGGAAGGCAAGGGACTCAAAACCCGTGGTTGGGGACAATTCAACGCGAGCACGTCCTCGAGCAAACGGCTGAGTCCCGATGCCTTTATGGAAAATGAATCATGAAACCAATCAAGCCAATCTTCCTTATGACAGCCGCCACCGTGAACTCCGCCTATTTGATCCGGGAATTCCACCGCATTCGCGCTGACCGAGTACTGCGTCAGGCGGCCGGGGAATCTTCTTACGAACGCAGCCACCCGAAGCGCCGATGAATTCCATTCTCCCGTTGCATTGCCACTGGCTTTCACGGCAGATAATCGGGAATCTCATTCAGCTTCCTCTCTATCAATCCTGGCGCAGGATTCATCGCAGGCCCGCTGCCAGTCCCAAAATCCATCCTCATCCCTGTGCGGAACGATGCCTTCGCTTTGGCACCATTCCAGCATGAGCGCATCGGAACCAAAATGCATGTCGGTTTCCGGGAGTTCACCGGTTGCCGGAGGACGTGGATTGGGTGGCACCGGCGCTCTTGTCTGATGTGGGTTCATAATAATATGGCAGTTCGTCTATACCCTTCCTCCTACCGATGCGCTTGTCACGCCATTGCGCCCTGCGGCGACGAATCACGGACTAACAGATCCGACCGGATGCCGATCCTGGAAACCCGGAAAGCTGCCAAGTCATTTTCCGGGATCAATCGCCAATTGCCACGGATGCGCCGGTGACGAACACAGGCTTGCCGACGGGAGGCGGATGCCCATAGGCTAGCGCGTGGCCGCCAAAAACATTGTTTATTTCGATCTGGAAACCCAACGAAGCTTCGGCGACGTCGGAGGTTTTTCAAATAAATCCAAGATGGGGGTTTCGGTGGGCGTTTCATACAGCACGGCCCGTGGCAGCTACGAGATCTACCCGGAGAGCGAGATGGAGCGCCTTGGCGAGGAGTTGGTGCGGGCCGATCTGGTGGTGGGGTGGAATCACCTGCAATTCGACTATCCGGTACTTCAGCCGTACATATTTCACACGTTGGCCGAGCAGACGCTCAACCTAGACATGATGCTGGAGTTGGAAAAGAAGCTGGGATTTCGCCTGAAGCTTGATTCGGTGGCCTCGGCGACATTGGGGACAGGCAAGACGGCAGATGGCCTCGATGCGCTTCGCTGGTGGCAGCAGCACAAGAAGAGTGGTGACTTTGCCCCCCTGCGCAAGATTGCCGAATACTGTGCCTTTGACGTGAAAGTCACCAAGTGCGTCCATGAGTACGCGTTGCAGCATGGGCGGCTGAAGTATGACGACCGCAATGGGCGGATGGTGGAAATCGCGGTGGAATGGAAGTAACTGGGGGCACGGCCGCGATTGCTAGATCCAGCCAATTTCGCGCATCAGCCCGAAAAATGCCCATCCGAAAACCGCGATCAGGCAAACCAAAAAAATCTTCACGGCGAATTCAATGCTGTTGCGTGTCATGTCGGGGGGACTAAAGCACGCCGCGCCGATTGTGCCACTGGAAAATTTCCTTGGATGGGCACTGCTGTGGCCAGATCTGCGCAGCGACGGCCTGCCGCGAAACGCAGCAGCCACTTCAACGCATACCACGCATGAGCAGTTCGGCGTTGGTCTTGGTGCTGCGGAGGTTTGCGAGGAGCGTGGATATGGCGTCACCGATGGGCAACTGGGCCAGTTGCTTGCGGATTTCCACGACCCGCAGGAATTCGTCAGGATGATACAGGCGGTCATCATTGCGGGTGCCGGACTGGGGGATGTGAATGGCAGGAAAAACGCGACGCTCGGCCAGTTCGCGGTCGAGGCGCACCTCCATGTTGCCGGTGCCCTTGAACTCCTCAAACACCACGTCGTCCATCCGGCTCTCAGTCTCAATCAGTGCGGTGGCCAGCACCGTGAGCGACCCCCCTTCTTCGACGTTGCGCGCTGTGGCAAAAAATTTTCGGCTCTTTTGCAGGGCGGCAGGGCTGACGCCGCCGGAGCCGATCGGCCCGCCCTGCATCGCTGAGTTGTGGCCTCGGGCGAGGCGGGTGAGGCTGTCGAGGAGCAAAATGACATCCTTGCCGCGTTCGACGAGGCGTTTAGCACGTTCGATGACGAGGTCGGCGACCTGGGCGTGGCGACGCGGGGCCTCGTCGAAGGTGGAGGAAAATACCTCTGTGGCGACGGTTTCCTCGAAATCGGTGACCTCTTCAGGGCGCTCGTCGAGCAGCAAAATGATGAGTTCCGCGTCCGGATGATTGAGCCGGATGGAGCGGGCAATTTGCTTGAGCAGAATGGTTTTCCCACCACGCGGGGGAGCGACGATGATGCCGCGCTGACCCTTGCCGAGCGGGGCGATGAGGTCAATGACTCGAACGCCCAGGAAATCCGGGCCTTCGCCTTCGAGGTGGATGCGTTCATTGGGAAACAGCGGCGTGAGGCTGTCGAATTCCTTCGGTGCCTGATAGTCGGCGGCGGCAATGCCCTCAATCTCGACAACTTCCACGGCCATCAAAAATTTGTCGCGTTCGCGGGGGGCACGGACCCGCACTTTGACGCGCTGGCCGACGCGCAGTGCGTGGTCGCGCACCAGGCTGGTGGCCAGATGGATATCGTCCTGGCAGGGGCGGAAGCTGCGGCTGGGATCGCGCAGCATGGCGAAGGAATCTTTGGAAAACTCGAGAATGCCTTCGCAGATCAGGCCGGTGCCTTCACGGGCGTAGTAGCAAAGCAATTCGTAAACCAAGTGGCTTTTGGTCAAGCCGCCGGAGATGCGTGCCGGGATGGTTTCGGTGAGTGTCTGGAGTTCGGCGAGGGATTTGAGGCGGAACTGGTTGATATCAATGGATACGGGAACCGCCGGGAAATCCACGACGGCAGTGTGTTGGGTATTGGGATCCGAAACATCGGAGGCGTTGGACAGGGACATGAGATGGGATTGGGAGAAACGGCGGATTTGAGCCTTCAGAACCACGGGCGGACCCTCGTTCCAAAACACCACATCCGCGCGTCGGATTTTCTCGTCGGTGGGCAGTTGTGCCGCGAGAATGGCTTCGATCATGGATTCGTCGAAACCGCTGCGTGCCTTGAGTCGCTGGATCTGGGTGGCCCTCGAGGAGGCGACGACGATCACCTGCTCCTGGCCGAAATCAAGGCCCTTTTCGAAGAAGAGCGGGATGTCAGCGACAAAAAGCGTCGCGCCACTCTGTGCGGCTTGGCTGAGGGAATCAAGACATTCTTGCAAGACGCGGGGATGAATGATGGTTTCGAGCTGGCCGCGGGCCGCATCGTCGGCAAATACCCGCCCTCGAAGGAAGTGCCGGTCCACTCGGCCCTGCCTGTCGAGCGACTCGGCACCGAAGGAGGTGGCCACCACCGCGATGATGTCCGCATCCACCTCGAGCATGCGGCGTACCGCCGCATCGCAATCGAAAATGACCACCGAGGGCAGGCACTCGCGAAGCAAGCGGCAAACCGTGGATTTTCCTGAAGCAATTCCTCCTGTAAGTGCCATCACGCGCATGGCGGCAAGATCAGCAGACCCGCTGCCAGATGCAAGCGCAGAATCCGCCCTGACTGGCGGGGGATCCGCCAAGGGGTGTTGGATGGGCTTACTCGCCGGTATCCGGATAGGAGCCGAGGAGCTTGACGAACGAACAGTGCTTGCCGAGTTCGACGAGCGCGTTGGCAACCTTCGGATCCGCGCAGTGACCCGCTAGATCGACGTAGAATATGTATTCCCAATCCTTGCGCTTGGACGGACGCGATTCAATTTTTGAAAGGTTGATCTCAAACTGGTCGAAGGCTCGCAGGGCGTTGACGAGTGAGCCGGGGCGGTCATGGATAGCAAACAGGATGGACGTGCGGTCGTTGCCGGTGGACGGGCAGGTTTTCTCGCCGATGACCAAAAAGCGGGTGGTATTGGTGGCGCGATCCTGGATGGATTCTTCGAGCATCGTCAGTCCGTACAACTCAGCGGCGAGCATGCCACCGAGGGCGGCGGCACCATCGGCGGCATGGTTGCGGGCGAGTTGGGCTGCCTTGGTGGTGGAGGAGACTTCGACGAGTTCTGCGGTGGGAAAGTTTTTTAATATCCACGAGCGGCACTGGCCGAACACCTGCGGATGGGAATAGAGCGTCTGGATTTGCTCGCGGGGGATGGCGGCCATCAAGCCGTTTTCGATGCGCAACAATATCTGGGCGCAAATGTGCAATGGCGAATCAACAAAGAGATCGAGCGTGTGGGAGACCGCTCCTTCCGTTGAATTTTCAATCGGCACCACCCCGTAGTCCGCCCGACGGCGTGCCACTTGGTCAAACACATCGGCAAAGTTTGGCTGGGCGGCGTAGGCAACCGAGTGACCAAATTTTTTGATCGCCGCTTGATGGGTCCAGGTGCCCTCCGGCCCCAGATAGGCGATTTTCAAATCATCTTCGAGGGCCAGCGCAGTGGACATGATCTCGCGATAAATCGCCCGGATCGAGCGCTCGGGCATCCGCCCTTGGTTCATGTCCACGAGTTTTCGCAGCAAGGCTTCCTCACGCTCCGGCGCATAAATCTGCAGGCCGTCGCGTTTCTTGATGAGCCCCACCTGATGCACCAACTCGGCACGGCGCGACAACAAGGTCAGCAAATCAATGTCGATCCTGTCTATCTGATTGCGGATATCGTCTAAGTTCACGGCAGTGGGTCAGGCGGGTTGGAGGTGGCGGGGTTGCCGATGGCGCTGAGGGCCAGTTGTTGTTCGACGTCGGCCGTGGCGGGGCTCGGGGCAGGCTCGGGCAGTTTGACCTTGCGCAGCTCGGTGGAGTTGGGCAGGTCGTCGATGGAGCGGATGCCGAAATGCTCGAAGAACAATTCTGTGGTTTCGTAGAGCAGCGGCCGGCCTGGCAGATCGGCGCGGCCGCCGATGCGGATGAGGTCGCGGTCGAGGAGTTTTTGGAGCATACCATCGCAGGCGACGCCACGCACCGCCTCGATGGCTGCCTTGGTAATGGGCTGGCGGTAGGCGATGATGGCGAGGGTTTCCATGGCCGGACCGCTGAAACGCTCGGGTTTGCGCTCGGGAAAAAGTTGCCGGACAAACTCGCCGAACTCGGCGCGGGTTAGAATTTTCCAGCCCTTGGGTCGCTCGCTGAGGGTGAAAGCGCGCTGGGTCACGTCGTAGGAGTGGAGCAGTTCCAGCAGGGCCTGGGAGGCGTCGGCGGGTGAAGTTGCGGCCAGATTCGTCAGCCATTCGGGCAGGGGCAGGGCCTCTTTGCCATCTTCGATTTCGCGGGCGCGGACGTCTTCGGCCTCGGCGACACGAGCCCGGACCAACCGCGCGAGTTCGTCGGTGGTCAGGGGGGCTTGGGAGGCAAAAAGCAGGGCTTCAATGATCGCGCTCAGCAACATGGGAGGGCCGGAGCGTAGGGTGACTTGAGGTGGATTTCAAGCCTACTGGGTAAATCGTCGCAAAAGAGTTATTTTTGAAGAATCAATTTTTCTGCTTGCTGGAAGCGTCTGGAGGGGCTAAGCCACCGCCCCGTTCGGTGATTTGGCGAGCTCGTGCCGTCGCCCTGCCTGGATATTTCCCAACCAACAAATTTGCGCGACATGCCCGCGACTCACTCAACACCCGTCTCTGCCACAGCCAAAGGCCAGCAGCCTGCAGCCTCCTCCCATGCCCCAGCACCGGCAAAAGCGGTGCCGGCAAAAGCGGTGCCGACCAAGGGGAAATCCGCGAAAAAAGCCCCGGCCAAAGCCCCGGTTAAAGCCTCCGCCAAAGCCCCGGTTAAAGCCTCCGCTAAAGCTCCGGTTAATGCTCAGGCGGCTCCCAAACCTTCGGGCACCAAGACGAGCAAGGCCATCGACAAACCGTCCAAAACAACCAAACCAGCCCCCAGCGCTGGCAAGACGGCAGCGCCGAAGCCCGCAACCGCTGCCAAGGTCGATTCGAAGATTGCCAAGAAGGGGGAACCAGCTCAGTCGCCAGGTGCGTCTCATGCCAAGGATCAACCGAAAAAGCCAGTCGGTTCGGTGGCGGCAGAACCCACCGCGCCGAAAAACGACAAGCCATCGTCCAAGCCGGAACCCAAGCGCGACCGGGCAGCGGAGGACAGCCACAAAAAGCTTCCGGTCAGACGCTCCTCGCTGGTGGATTTTCCAGTGCCGCCGCCGCCGGTCCGCCCGCCCTTTGTACCGCCCAAGCCCGTCGCCGCTCCCTCTGAAGAGGTGGCCCCGGTCGGCGTTAATGCCTCCCACAGCGCCGCCTTGATCCAAAAACAACGGCAGCGCTTGCTCGATCTGAGGGATGATCTGGTCGATGCGCTCTCTGGCATGACCCGCGACACGATCCGCAACGCACCCGAAGGCAGTGAAGCGTCCGGCAGCGGCATGCATCAAGGGGATGCCGGTAGCGATGCCTACGACCGCGATTTCGCGCTGTCGGTGCTGGCCAAGGAGCAGGATGCGCTTTACGAGATCGACCAAGCCCTGCGGCGGATTCAAAAAGGCATTTACGGAGTCTGCGAAATGTCCAACCGAAAGATCCCGCAAGCCCGTCTCGAGGCGATTCCTTTTGCCCGGCTCACGGTCGAGTGCCAGTCGCAATGGGAGAAGGAATACGGCAACCGGCGCTTCCGGCCATCCAATGAAGTGGGCTTCAGCGGTGGCAATTTGGTTGAAGATGAAGATTCTGAAACTGTTTTGCTTGACGAGGATGAGGATTGAAGTAGTTTCGCCCTCCCAAGATTTCCCCCCATGGCACGCGACATCATTATTCTAGAATGCACTGAGGCCAAAGCCGCAGGCACCCCGACTTCCCGTTACGTCACCACGCGTAACAAAAAGAGCCTGCGCACGCCGGGTCGTCTTGAAAAGGTGAAGTTCAACCATTTCCTCAAAAAACGCACCCTTCACCGCGAACTTCGCTAACCTCTGCCATGCCCGAGCCTAAAACCGTAGAACGTCGTATCGCCTTCCGCAAGGCGAACCGCAAAATGCCGAGCCGTCGGCATGATATCCCGGCCGAACAGGTCGTCCACACCAATCCGGAACTGCTCTGCAAGTTCACCAGCGAAATCGGCAAGATCCTGCCGCGCCGGGTGACCGGAGTGTCCGCCAAGCTGCATCGCCGGATCACCCGTGCGATCAAGCAAAGCCGCGCTATCGGCCTGCTGCCGTAAGCGGCGGCGGGGTCACCTCCTTCCATTGGGAGCCAGTCCGCATTTCCGGACCGGCTCTTTTTGCTTTGCCAAATCATGCAGGAACTCAAGGACACCCAGAACGAATGCGATGACCGCTGTTTGCCCATCGACCGGGTGGGCGTCAAGGGCCTGCGCTTTCCAGTGGAGGTGCGCGACAAGGGAGGCAGTGTCCAGCGCACGGTCGCGACCATCTCACTGGCCGTGGATTTGCCGGCCCATTTCAAGGGCACCCACATGAGCCGATTTGTCGAGGCGCTCCACTCGCACGGCGGATGCCTGGATGTGCACTCGATTCTGTCGCTGCCGCGGGACCTGCTCAAACGCTTGGATGCTCGCAAGGCGCATTTCGAGATTCAGTTCCCATTTTTCCTGTCGAAACCGGCACCCGTTTCCGGCATTCACGGGTTGATGGATTATGAGGTGCGGTTTGAAGTGGACGCGGCCAGCGAGGGTGCCACGGATTTTGTTGTTACGGTGATGGTGCCGGTGACCACGCTGTGTCCATGTTCCAAGGCCATCAGTGAACGCGGTGCCCACAACCAGCGCGGCTTGGTGACCTACGCAGTGCGCTCCAGCAAGCCGATTTGGATTGAAGATCTCATTGCGCTCGTCGAACGCTCGGCGAGTTGCGAGTTGTACAGTATTCTCAAGCGCACCGATGAAAAGGCCGTCACCGAGCGGGCCTATGACAATCCGGTATTTGTCGAGGATCTGGTGCGCAACGTCGCATCACGCTCCAACGCTCACGCCAACATCACTTGGTACCGCGTCGAGGCCGAAAACCATGAATCCATCCACAATCACAATGCCTACGCAGTCATCGAAAAGCCGCGTTAGCTGAAAAATGCCCATCCCATTTTCAAGAGCAGGCGCTTTTCACCGGCCTTGAGGTGAAGCCCCCAGTGCGCTTGCAGGAACCTCTGACCGGCCCCGTCCCGGATCGACGAGTTAAGCGTCGGTTCCCCGTTCAACCAGCCTTTTGCAGCGTCCAGTGTTACCAGATAGGCGATCACAACCGTGGATTCACGTCTTGTCCCCAGCGAGGGTTTGCCGGACCTCCATACTGCGATTGGCTCCCCGACTGACCTGGGTGGCACCGCGGATGACATGTTGTTTTGAAACAGATCTTACTTGATGAATCGAATGCAAAGAGGATAACGATAGGACTTGCCGTTCGCGGTCTCGATTGACGCAAGTATCACACATACCAGATTGAAGACAATGACCGCTGGAAGAAGGATGAAACCGATCAGTAGAAAAATCGAGATGGCGGCCACGATGCCGTAGATGGTGACTGAGATCTGGAAGTTGAGCGACTCTTTCCCTTGGCTCTCGACAAAGGGCATTTCCTCCCGCTTCACCATCCAAATGACCAGCGGCCCGACGAGATGACCGAAGGGCACGAAGTAACCCGAGAGCGCAAGAAGGTGGCAGAGCATTCCCATGTTTTGTTCGTTCTTGCTCATGCTTTCTGCGGGAATCTCTGGAGGTGTGGGTCTGCCCGACATGGGTTGCGGGGCCTGCCATGGCTGGTTGTCTGGTGTGTTCATAATTCAGTATGCAATGAAAATTCGCTTGCTTGGTTTTGATGCGCTGGTGCCGACTAGAACGTTGGTGAGGAAAACATCAGGACAAAAAAAATCAAAATCTTTCGGTTTCATGAAAACTTCCTTCAAACCCGAAAATAGCGCCATGATCCGTTTTGCCAAGAACTATAATGATCTGCATTGGCTTTTCATGGCGGCGTGGCTGTGGCATGCTGTCCCTGCCATGCGTGTTGCCGTTTTGAATGTTGTGGGATTGTCCAGTTCGCTGCTTGGGCGGCACATGCCGCGGCTTGCGGCGTTCGCTGAAAAACGCGGGTTGCAAGCCCACGCACCGGCGTTCCCAGCCCTCACCTGCAGTGCCCAAGCGGCAATGCTCACGGGCACGAGCCCGGCGGAACATGGGATCGTGGCAAACGGTTGGTATGATCGAGAATGCGCCGAAGTGCGGTTTTGGAAACAAAGCAACCATCTGCTGCACGGCAAAAAAATCTGGGACGTGCTTCGCCGCGATAGCCCCGGCTTTACCTGCGCCCAGTTGTTTTGGTGGTACAACATGTATTCAAGCGTGGATTTTTCCATCACGCCGCGCCCGCTCTATCCAGCTGACGGGCGCAAGGTGTTTGACATTCATACCCAGCCGATGGGCCTGCGTGATGACCTCAAACGCGACCTGGGTGAGTTTCCGTTTGCCTCGTTCTGGGGCCCGGCCGCAGGTCTGGCTTCGTCGGCTTGGATCGGTGCCTCCGCCAGATGGATCGATGAGCGGCACGCCCCCACGCTCAGTCTGGTTTATCTGCCGCACCTCGATTACCCGCTGCAAAAGTTTGGCCCCGCTGCTCCGGAAATCCCTGCCGAATTGGCGAAAATCGACCAACTCGCAGGTGAACTCATTGACGACTACGAATCCCGAGGTGTCCGCGTGCTGGTGGTCTCCGAATACGGCATTTCGCCGGTGAACCGCCCGCTGCACCTCAACCGCTTGTTCCGCGAACGTGGCTGGCTCCAGCTCAAGGACGAACTTGGCCGCGAAACCCTCGACTGTGGCGGATCGCGTGCCTTTGCCGTCGCCGATCACCAGATCGCCCATGTCTATGTGAACGATCCAACCATCCGCCAAGACGTGCGAGAGTTGCTGGAAAACACCCCGGGCATCGCCGAAGTCCGCTGCCCGCCCGAAACCTGGGGAGTCGGCATCGGCTCCTCGCGTGCTGGCGACTTCATCGCTATCGCAGCCCCTGACGCTTGGTTCACCTATTATTTCTGGGACGATGACGCGCTCGCACCGGATTATGCCCGAACCATCGATATTCACCGCAAGCCGGGCTACGACCCCTGCGAGTTGTTCCTGGACCCCCACATCCCGTTTCCAAAACTTAAAATCGCCCGCTTCCTGATGCAAAAAAAAATCGGCCTGCGCGGCTTGCTCGACGTCATCCCGCTCGATGCCTCCTTGGTGCGCGGCTCTCACGGCCGCGACAAGGTGCCCGATGCCGAACGTCCAATTTTGTTAGGATCGGCTTGGCCGGTCAGTGCCGCCGCCGATGTGTATCATGCGATATTGGATGCAGTGCGCCATTGAGCCTCAAAACTCAGTGTTCGACTTCAAAAACGCCACGGGGGCGAGCCAGTTCAATTCCCTCAAATCGCAGTCAATCTCAGAAGCGTGCAAGAGTAGATGAAAATGCAGTCCACTTCCTGCCAACCGGATTTCCTGGAATCAGTAAAGTGTGCCGCCGGGGAGTCCTTGTCGCAACCAGCGTCCCTTACTGACGCGGGTGCAAGCGTCTCAATCCCGAGGACCTAGGGCTCGATCCCGCACACGTCTCCGACGGACTCATCCTCTTCCTCACAGACTTTGCAGCATGAGAAGGACTCAGCATCGTTCATTCGTCCCCTCAACCGCTCCCTTCACATTATTGCTGCGTTCGCTCCGCTACTTGCTATTCCGTTCCGTTCGCTCCGCCACTTGCAGCTGCTAGGGGGGGAACTGCGAGCTACGCGGAACCCGAAGTCGTAGTTGCTGTTGGTCGGGTGTGGGCGGCGTTGTCGCGGACCGCGACGCGACAGCACTTCGCATCGTGGCCCCAACTGCCTCACCCTGGACCACCCGGTTCGAGCTCGACTCACCCAACGGGCCCGACTCAGCCCCCGCTGCATAAAGGCCATACCTATCCCAGCACCACTCAGAGACATTACCTGCCATGTCGTAAAGCCCATGACCATTTGCCGCAAAACTCCCCACCGGGGATGTGTAGAGCATCGATTTTGCCTTGTAGGCAGGATGAAACCCCGCGATACCATTCTGATAGAGCGAGATGGTTCCACTTCCCAGGGCCTTGGAACCGACTCTTCATACCTATCTCGCTTCCGCCAACGAGAAGCACCTTCAGGACCTCGCCGTCGGTGCGGGTGACGTTCACATGCCCGAGTCACTGCTGCGCAAATCATCATGAAGCGACCCGGAGCCGGTGCCCAGAGCCCATTAGACTTCGACCTCTAATCCCGCTATTCTTCGCAGAACCCATCGCGAAAACCAAACCCTCCCAACCCCATATTCTTCTCGCCAAGTCCCAACCCTACCGCTATCGATGCGCCTGTGAACCGACTATCCCTGAAAAATGCCCAACCGGGTAGGTTTTGCCCCCTGATACACGACCGGTCGTGTATCCAGTTAACCCACCGGTCGTGTATCCCAGTTAACCCACCGTCCGTTCAATAAAACTGTTCGCCAGAGAAGAATGACCAAGAGACGTCGAATCAAGTTCGTTGGAGGGAGCCTATTGACCCTTCTAGCCATCGGTCTGTTGATGAGATCGATTCTTGGTCTGTCGAGACACCCAATCGAGGGAATGTGGCAGAATCATTTTTATACGGATTGCATGTGTGATTCGTACAACTTCCTGCTGTTCCGCGATGGCAAGATCGATTCATATCCGGACAAACACCTGACCGACTATTCAGCCGGTACTTACGAGGATCTCGGCTCTGGGCGATACAAGGTAACGATAAATGTGCTGGCTCGCCTGTGTTCCAATGGATAGTGCATCCAGGCAGAAATTCATGGAATCCTCCCCCGGAAGAGTTAAGGGAATGGATGCCTGCGTTGCTACAGGATGGTCACCTGCACGCTGCTCTCGATGATACCGGCGGAGATGGCATAACGGGTGAGGCTGGCTGTATCGTGGATGTTGAGTTTTCCCATGAGCTTCTGTCGGTGTTTCTCCACCGTCTTGATGGAGATGTTCAGCTCGCCGGCGGTCTCCTTGTTCGCCTTGCCCTCGGCGATGAGCTGTAGCACTTCCACCTCCCGGGAAGTGAGGTGGGCGGCGTCTTTACGCGGCTTTTCACCCATGGCCTTGGCCTTGCGTTGGTGATGGTAGCGGCGCTTGGAAATACT
>CAIQXC010000172.1 GCA_903875675.1 Akkermansiaceae bacterium | reverse complement strand
CGATCATGCCTTCCGGCGTGCTCTGGATGGTTGTGAGCGATCCGGTGCTCGCGATCGGCGAGCTTCCGAAGAGGTACTCCTGTTCGTTAGAGAAGCCATCGCCGTCCGGGTCATCCATCGGGCCGCGCTGAGTCTCATCCGGGATCACCTCGGACCATGTAACGAACGAGTTCGAGACGGATGCCACCCCCACAACATCGATCTCGCGAAACGTGGTGCTCCCGCCAACGGTGGTGTTCTCAACATTGAGGCAGGTGATGCGAATCCCTGCGATGCGGCTGAAAAGCATGCCTCCGGGCCGCGTGATCGTCACCTTCGTGGCCCCCGCGACCGCTCCGATGTTGGTCACCGGTTGGTAGTTGACCGTGCATTCCGGAACCGGAACGTATTCCGTCGCGCCAGCATAACGCACGCTGACCTTGTACTTCTGATTCATGAAGCCGGAGTCCCCCCAAGCGGCGATGGTGATGATACTACTCACATCGTAGCCCACCCCGCTGCCCATGCCGATTTCATACGTAAAGCTGGAGATATTGCCGTCAGCAGCCCAGGCGAGCGCGGCGTGCTCTTGAGCGCCCCCATTGAGCCCGTCGTTGGCCCTTTGCCCGGGCGGGCCGCCGGCAGTCTGCAGATAGGTGAAGGTGCCGGCCACTCCCTGGAGCAGGTCGTCGATTTTCACGTCCGATTCGTAGGCGGTCTGGCTGCTGTCATTGGCCATAGCAATATCAATCGCGAGCGGATTGGCGGCACCGACCTCGCGGGTCAGGCGGAAGTTCTGGGTCGCCGTGCCGGTGACCGATCCCACCACCTGGACGCGGATCCGGTAGCTGGCCCCCGCGGGATCCGTGCTGAAAGGATGGCTGCCGGCCTTGAGTTGGTCGCCCACAATCGTGAAGCTGTCGTTGTCGGTGGAGTCCGCTCCCGCAACGAGGCTGTAGGTGAGGGTTTCGCCAGCATCAGCGCCGAGGCGTGTCAGCGTGGTCAGGGTCGTGCCTGCGGAAGTGGTGGCCGGGATCGAACTCGAACTCAACGTCATGGGCGTGAGGGCGGGCAGCCAGGTGCTGGCCATCAATCCGTAGGCCGCATTCGTCGGATGATTGATGCCGTTGGAAAACTTCGTGGCATCGATCGAGGTGTTGTCCTCCGGATTTGCTAGAAAATTCGGGTATTGATTCACTGTGGAAATATCCCGGCCGGCACTGGCATAGTTCGGAACCAACGTGTTCTTGATGGAGTCGTTATAGGCAATGACGTCCGGATTGTAAGAGATCGTCGGCATGATTTGGGCGACAACCAGTTTCACGACCGGCTTGGCGGCGAAAATGTTAGCCACCAGTGTGTTGAGTTCTCCGGGGCTGTTGAGACCGATTCCGTTCGTGCCGATATGCAGCAGGATCACATCCGGATCGTCTGTGGCGATCCAAGCCGCGACGTTGGCGTTGATCATGGAGATGCTCCAACCGCTGTAGCCGCGGTGGCCGCCTTGGTTGATGGCGGGATCGCGCAGTTCATTTACCGGGAACACCGTCGCGTTGTGGGTGGGATCGCCACTGGCGTTGTTGAACGGCTCAGGCGAAAGACCCACGAATCTGAATGGAAGTCCGCTGTTGGCAAACTCCGTGGCCAGCGGTCCCCGGTAGCCGTATTCGAAGGACTCGTTCCAAATGGGATTGTCGGGGTAGCCGGCCGTGATTGAATCGCCGAGCGGCATGATCCTCACCCGGGTATCGACCAGCGCTGGAACGGTGGTGGGGGGCTCATAACCGAAATTGGCACCTGCCCAGCCCGGATTGCCGCCGAGGAAAGTCACATTGCCGGCAACCATCGGGCCACCACCGTTGACCAGGCCGCCATTTTGAAACGTGCCGAACCGCGGAGTCATGGGGACTCCCAATCCCAGTCCGTTGCTGGTCCATGGATCCACCCCTTGGCTGGCGACAATTCCATAATAGTCTGCTCCTTGGCCGATGTTGGGCAGCACGATATCGGGTATCTTGACCCAACGATAGCCACCTTCAAGGCGGGCGGCGGTGCCTGCGGGAATCGTGACTCGAACCACTTCTGAATAGTTAGTGCCATTGTAGCGGACGATCATGACGTCGTGGCTGACGGCAAGTCCATCTCCACCTTGATCCCAGTACCCGATTCGGTTCACCGTGGTTCCAGCAACGGGTGTATAGAAGCCGTATCCAGCGGCACCATAAGAATTGGTCCAGTTAGTCGCGCCGACGGGTTCGCCGACTGCCGGAATCATGGGACCGCCAACGACTGCGGCAGAAGCGGGCACAGGATCCGTTGCGGTGCCGAACACGGAGAGTTCCCGGATGACGGTTCCGTTGATAGACGGGATGTCGATATACGGCGCGGTGAAGACAAACTTGATGCCGGTCACGTTGCTGGCAATGACTCCAGTGCCGTTGTCGGTGATGGTGGTGAGAATCGAGAACCCCGAGTCCACAACTTGGGGAAAACCGGAAGGCGCTGTCGGGGTGTAGGCTTTCTGCCCGAAACTGCCGATGGAGGTGTAATTTCCCGAGGAACCGGTCTCCAATAGCACACTGAAGGCATGGGATCCGAAGTAGCTGTCCCCCCAACCGCAGAGAGCCGCGATACGCGTGATGTCATAGCCTTTCGTGAGGCGGAAGCTGATGGTGGCCGAGCCCAAGCCGCCGTAATAGGTCAGGGTATTGGTGTCAGCACCGGCCGAGCCATTGTTGACGCCTCCCAAGGGGAAGAGTGTGGGAGTGGTTCCCGTCATGTAGGACAACGAGCTTTGCCCGGCGGTGATCAGGCTGGGGACTATCCATGAGTCGAAGTGGGCGGGGTCATCGTTGACTGTGCTCGACGAGATCACGTCGGCATGCACCTGACAAGCCACGGCCGCGAAGAGGATGAATACGGACTTGAGAAACTTTGTCGGGTTCATTTGGCTAGGGATTCTTGTTATTATAATTATCTGGCATCGGGCAGGTGGACAGGCTTTTCAGCTGGCTAATGTCACCCCCCTGCAAGAGGTATCGGGAAAAGCCGTTTGAGTCCACCTCCTTGTTTATGGAGTAATTCGCCCAGCCCATTGGAGGATCTTGGCTTGAGGTCCCGATGTAGGCGATGCCAAATTGCCAATCTGGCGAAAGATCGCGTGCGGAATCGTCGAGATCACGTTCGACAATAGCAAACAAATCGGAATACCGTTGCTTGATGGCTAGAATGGGACCGAGCCATCTGCTAGCCGCCCATTGTTGCAAGCGCATCGGGACATCCTTTCGGCCTGAGTTCGGATTTCAAAAAATCACTGATGGAATTATCACGAATAAGAAGCGCTTTGCTTGGTGATTCTTAACTCAGTGTTTGGCCTCCATCATGCCAAAGCATCCAGCAAGTTCGAATCCCTGAAGTTGCGGAAATGCTGCGGAAATGCTGCGGAAATGCTGCGGAAATGCTGCGGAAATGCTGCGGAAATGCTGCGGATTGTCCACACTTCACGACATTACTCTGGTCCGGTCGGACTAGAGTAATGTCGCGTCCGAGACCCCGGACATCTATCATTCCTCCCGGCGGAATGGGCCAACTATGAGGGAATTGCTTGACGACGTGGCGGTATTGAGGTCAAACGCGGAGTTCTGGTAATTCGTCCAGAGCATTCGTCTTCATTCGTGGTAAAGATTCCAAGATTGAGTTCAGGAGGACTGCTTGCGGTCCAGCGAGGAGTCCAGCGAAGGGTATTATATGGCCTCCGGAACATGATCGGCTTGGCCATCGAAGAGCGAACCGCTCTGTTGCTGCAGGAAAACCGGCTTCGCGTCTTTAGCAAGGGACACACACATATTTTCCTGAAGAGCGCCGACCAACGAACGATTCCCTGGCACGAACTGGAGCCCAGCGACTCAGCGTTTG
>CAIQXC010000171.1 GCA_903875675.1 Akkermansiaceae bacterium | reverse complement strand
GCCATTTTCGTTTACTGGCGAGAGGGGGTCGGTGGATGGCTGGGTTGACTTTGATCAGGGCCTGCCAGAGAGCATCATCAGAGGGGGAACCGTTAAAAAGCACGCGTCCGTCGTTGGCAACGAGAACCATAGTGGGCAGATCCAGGACGCGCAATTCGCGGCTAACCGGATGGCTTGCATGATCGGTGAGCCAAGCACCCGGGGGCTTTTCGCCGAGCACCTTGAGTGAGCTGCGGGCGTCGCTGAGAAGTTTGGCAGAGGCTGGCGGCAGGATTGACGCGACCGCAATATTGTTAGCCAAAAGAGCCTTTGCAGTGACGCCGAACCCGGGCATGGAAGCCTCGCACTCCTCACTCCATGGTGACCAGAAATGCAGCAGCAGCGCCTGGTTGTCACCGAGGATATTTTTTAGAGTTTTGGGTGGGTCTGAGTTGATTGTTATAAACTGCGCGGCGAAGTCGATTTTGATAGAGCGCATGGCCTCATCCAGATGCACTCGTTCAATGTGCGGGGCGAAGGCAGCGGCCTGGCGAGGGCTGAGCCAGAACGCCTCGGTGATGTGTTGTTTGAAGGCGGGTTTATCACCCTGGTTGAGGGCGGCGATGGCCTCTACGTATTCGTTGACGGCGAGCCAATCCTCTTTGCAGGCGAAGGTCTTGGACTCATCGATATTGAAGCTGGCACGGCGCTTGGTGAACTCAGGCAGCAGCGCGCCGATGGCCGCATCATCGTGCCGATCCACCAGAAAGAGGAAGCGGGCCTCAAGGATCACTTGTTCGCTCACTCCTTGTTTGCGTGCCTCATCAATGGCTCCTTGCAGGGCTGCGGGAGACTTGCGCTCGGCGAGCAGATGCTCAAGCGCTGCTTCGCGTGGTGCCGGAGTGGCGACTCTTGGCGCAGCAGGCCGCGGCTTCTTTTCTGCGGCATCCAGCGAACCGGCACCACAGACGATGATCAGGAAAGCCGCGACGGAACCACGCATGATGAGACGGGAACGCGCCGATAGCACGCAAGCTACCGGCGCGGTTGAAAAACCATTCAATGAGCAGGGATGATCATCTTCTTGCCAAGCACCACGGTGTCATTGTTCATGTTGTTGGCTTTCTTGATGGCGGCAATGGAAACCTTGAATTTGTTAGCGATTCGCGTGAGGTTGTCATTGGCGACCACGGTATAGACGGTTGCGCCGTGGCCGGGCTCCGCAATAGTCGCGGCAGGCCGCCCCGATGGGGTTAGAGCCGGCGGTGCCATCGCATCGGGATTGGCTGGTGGGGTGCTGCTCTCCTGATAAGCTGGAGGCGTGTCGTATGTCGGATTGGCTGGCTGGCCGGGAACATTGACGGCGGTGGGTGGCTCGGTGGTAACGGGACGCTGAGTGTCGTAATCGTTTTTCTGATTGGCACAGGAAACGAGGGCAACGGCAAGCGACGAGGCGAGGAATATACGGGCGGACTTCATGATGATAATGGGATGGGCAGGTTGATTGGCAACTTGAAAAAGGAGGCCGCTCATGGAGTTGCACTTCGCCTCTCTCACGCTGCCAACTTTCGGTGACGCGTGCAGCTTAATCAAATCAGCTCAGAAGGAAATCGAAAAAATTCGTTGGCGGCCAGATTCGTGTGTGCAGCGAGGGCGGCGAGTGACTCATTGCGCAACGTGGCGATGCACTCAGCGGTGTGACGCATCATCGCCGGTTCGTTGCGTTGGCCACGATGCGGCTCGGGTGCCAGATAGGGTGAATCCGTTTCTAGCAAGAATGTTCCAGCGGGGCATTGAGCGATGGTATGGCGGATGTCGCGGGCATTTTTGAACGTGCTCACGCCGCCAAATGCCAGCAGGCCGCCGCACTCGAGCACTCGTTGGGCGTTGGACCAAGAGCCGATGAAACAATGGAAGATGGCGTGCACCGCGTGATGAAACTCGGCGTAGATGGCCAATGCGTCTTCAAACGAATCGGTGCCGCTTCGGTCGCGGGTATGGATGACCACGTTGAGTTTGGCGGCAGTGGCGAGCTCGAAGTGTTGGCGCAGGAGGCTGCGCTGACGTTCGCGGAAGGCGGCTTCCTCCCAGCCGTCTGGTGGGGCATGAAAGTAGTCGAGGCCGGTCTCACCAATCGCACACACTCGCGGATCACTGACGAAGGTGGCGAGTTGTGTGGTGGCATCGTCCGGGGCGTGGTGGACGTCGCAGGGATGAATACCGATGCAAGCATGAATGCCCGGCCGATTCGCGAGAGTTAGATTGGCCTGCAGGTCTTCGAGCGAGGTCGCCAAAGTCACCATGCGGGTGACTCCTGCGGCATGCGCCCGGTCAATGATCTCGGGAATTTCATCAACGGCAAAACGATGCGACGCAAGATGGCAGTGGGTGTCGGTAAGCATGGGGGAAGACTCAAGACTCCAAAACGCATGACGGCAAGACAGAAGATCGCTAGGCTGCAAGACAACAGCCGATCCAACCATAAACACCAAGCGCATGCGCATCTAGCAAAGAAGCCGCAGCTCCGTAGCTGCCTCGCACGCATGAAACCAGTCCTTCAAAATTGCAATATCGAAGGACTGACGCCGACCCCGGCGAGGCCGGGGACTTCGCCGCTGCTCAGACCGCCGCCCGCTTCCAAGCCATTGGCATCGAGTGCCACCGCATCAGATTTCCCCGGGGCATGAACGCCAACGCATTCGCCATGGAGCGGGGCGGGGACGCCCTCCGCCACACCGGCTAAAGCGCCGAATGGTTGGGCGGGCATGGCGGCGGGGCGTCCCTTCAAGGAGTGTAGGCGTCCCCGCCCACTCGAAATCCCCAAGTTCAAACCACCCATGTTGTGGCCCCGCCGACAGTTGCCCTAGCGAAATACGATGGACCCGTGCTCAACGTCCGCCTGGATGACGTCGCCGTCACGGAACCTGCCGTCCAGCACGGCGAGACTCAGCGGATCGAGCAGGTGGTGCTGGATGGCGCGTTTGAGGGGGCGTGCGCCGTAAACCGGGTCGTAGCCTTGGTTGCCGAGGAATTCCTTCGCGGCCGGGGTCAGGGCGAGAGCCAGGCCCTGCTTGGCAAGGCGTTTTCTAACACGGTTAAGTTGAAGATCTGCGATGGTGGTGAGGTCGGCACGGGTGAGGCGGTCGAAGATGATAATTTCGTCGATTCGGTTGAGGAATTCCGGGCGGAACGCGCTGCGCAGGGCATCGGTGACGAGCGCCTCACGCTGCTCGGCATTGGACTCGTGGAGGATGTACTGGGAACCGATATTGGACGTCATGATGAGCACGGTGTTTCGAAAATCCACGGTGCGGCCCTGGCCGTCGGTGATGCGGCCGTCGTCAATAACTTGCAGCAAAACATTGAAAACATCGGCATGAGCTTTTTCAATTTCATCGAAGAGCACCACCGAGTACGGGCGGCGGCGCACCTGCTCACTGAGCTGGCCACCTTGGTCGTAACCGACGTAGCCGGGCGGCGCGCCGATGAGCCGCGACACGCTGTGCTTTTCCATGTATTCGGACATGTCGATTCGGACCATCGCCGCTTCGTCATCGAAGAGGAACTCGGCGAGCGCCTTGGAAAGCTCGGTCTTGCCGACGCCGGTGGGGCCCAGAAACAAGAACGAGCCGATGGGCCGGTTCTCATCCTGGAGGCCGGCACGGGCTCGGCGTACCGCGTTGGCCACTGCGACGATCGCCTTTTTTTGGCCGACGACCCGTTCGCCGAGGCGTGGTTCCATGCTAACGAGTTTTTGTTTTTCGCCTTCCTGCAGTCGAGTGACAGGGATGCCGGTCCAAGCGGAGACCACCCGGGCAATATCTTCCTCGGTGACCTCTTCCTTGAGCATCGCGCCGTTTTTCTGCAGCATGCTGAGTTGCTGCTTGGCGACCTCCAGCGCCCTATTGGCGGCCGGCAGATCACCGTAGGTAATTTGCGAGGCGCGGGTCAGGTCACCGATTCGTTGGGCCAACTCGGCCTCACCCTTGAGCTCCTCAATTTTTTCCTGGGCGGCCCTCACATCATCGATGACGGCCTTTTCGTTGCGCCACTGTGCCCGCATGCCGGAGGAGGATTCGCGCAGGTTGGCTTGCTCTTCTTTAACTTTCTCGAGGCGTGTGGCGGATGCCTTGTCGCTCTCTTTTTCCAGTGCCCTTTTCTCCATCTCCAACTGCAGAATTTGACGCTCCAGCACATCGATTTCCGTCGGCATTGAGTCGAGTTCTATCTTGAGCCGGGATGCGGCCTCATCCATGAGATCAACCGCTTTGTCGGGCAAAAAGCGCCCGGAGATATATCTATCGGAAAGAGTGGCGGCGGCGACCAGCGCGCCGTCCTGGATGCGCACGCCGTGGTGAACCTCGTAGCGCTCCTTGAGGCCGCGGAGGATAGCCACGGTGTCTTCTACGGACGGCTCGCCGACCATTACCGGTTGGAAGCGGCGTTCGAGGGCGGCGTCTTTTTCGATGTGTTTGCGATATTCCTCGAGGGTGGTGGCGCCGATGGCATGGAGTTCGCCGCGGGCGAGCTGGGGTTTGAGGAGGTTGGAGGCATCCATCGCGCCCTCGCTGGCACCGGCCCCGACGATCGTGTGAAGCTCGTCGATGAAAAGAATGATCTGACCTTGGGAATCGGTCACCTCCTTGAGAAACGCCTTGAGCCGGTCCTCGAATTCACCGCGGTATTTGGCCCCGGCGAGCATGGCTCCAACATCCATGGTGATGACGCGCTTATGTTTCATGGCCTCGGGCACATCCCCGGAGATGATGCGCCGGGCCAGCCCTTCGACGATGGCCGTCTTGCCCACACCCGGCTCGCCAATGAGCACCGGGTTGTTTTTGGTGCGCCGGGACAACACTTGCAGCACCCGCCGGATCTCATGGTCGCGGCCAATGACCGGATCGATCTTGCCCTCCCGTGCCCTGGCCGTTAGATCAGTGCCATATTTTTCCAACGTCTGGTATTTGCCTTCTGGGGAATCGTCACTGGCTTTTTGGGACCCGCGCACACTGTGGATCGCGGCAAGCGCCGATTTCTCGTCCAATCCGGCATCCTTGAGCAATTTACCGGCTGGCGAATCACCTTTAAGAGCCCCGAGGATAAAATGCTCGACGCTGAGGTAGTCGTCGCCGAGTTTTTCGCGGGCTGCATCAGCGGCCTCCAAGGTGGCGCGCAGACCAATACTGATCTGCGGTTGGGTCGAGGCTCCTTGGACGCTGGGTTCGCGACTCAGCGCGGCGGCGGTGGCTGCTTTGAGGCGCGGCACGTCGATAGCGGCCTTTTGCAAGATAGGCGTGGCGATGCCGCCTTCCTGTTGGAGCAGAGCGAGCAGGACATGCGCGCTTTTGAGTTCCGAATGAGCGGACTTCGAGGCCAGGCTCTGTGCCGATTGGATGGCCTCTTGAAGTTTTTGAGTCAATTTTTCTAGTCCCATAAACGGTGTTTGGTTGGAGGGTGAATCACGCTTGCGGGTTGGAGCATAGGCGAAAACCCGGCGCACTGCAACAAGCACTGTTGAACCGTCGGGTTTGGGGTTGCGCGATAGCGGCAGATGGGTTAGTTCATTCACTCACGGCCTGCAAGAAGCCAGTGATTCCCTAACCCCCATACGCTCATGAAAACCAAGGATACCCGCAAAGAAACCAAGAAGATGCCCACCAAAACCGCCAAGGAAAAAAAACTCGCCAAGCAGGCCAAGAAAAATAGCAAGTAAGCTTGGCCGTTCACGGCACGACGGCGCGCCGGCTCACCCGATAGACACGGTCTCCGGGGCGTGCCGGAGAGACCAGTGCGATGGCCACAGACTGGCCGCGTTTTGCGTCCGGCACTGGCTGCTGCTCGATTTGGATAGAGGTAACGGCCACCCGCAGCACGCCGGTGGTGGGCCCTTGGATGAGCAGTTCGTCGCCAAGGGCGAAGCCGGAGTCGCAGACGCGGATCTCCGCAGCACCCGCCTTGCGATAGAATTTGACGACTTCGCCAACGTGCATTTTTTTGGTGGCCGCTTGGCTGTTAGGCACGCCACTCCATTGATCGATGGGCTTGCCCATGTAATATCCCGAGGACAGACCTCGGTGGTAAACGCCTTCGAGCTGTTGCATCAATCCGGCTTTGAGTGGTTCAAACTCAGCTTGAAAGCCAGGTTTGCGACGATTGGCAAAATAGAAATCCACGGCGCGGCGGTAGGCGGAAGTGACGCTGCTGACGTATTCCGGGGCGCGGCCACGGCCCTCGATTTTGAGACTGTTGACGCCGCATTCGAGCAATTGCTCGATAAACGGGAGGGTGCAAAGGTCTTGCGGGCTGAGCAGGTAGGACTCGCCCATGCGGAAAGAAACATCGCCCTCGCTGCTATTGATTTGATAGGGCCGGCGGCACGGCTGGGTGCACTGGCCGCGGTTGGCGGACTTGCCGGTGCTCGCTTCGGACATGAAGCAGCGACCGCTGATGGACACGCACATGGCGCCGTGGGCGAAGACCTCAAGTTGGATGTTGGCGGCAGCGGCGGCACCGAGTTGGGCGGTGAGGTTGCGGCGCAGGCTGCGCAACTGCGCCAGCGAGCACTCACGGGCCAGCACGAAGCGGCGGATCCCGAATGCCCGGTGAAACCCGGCGAGGGCCGCCGAATTGGAGACAGACATCTGGGTGGATAGAAAAACCGGCAGGCCCAGCGCGGTGGCCGCCTCAATGACGGCCATGTCCCAGCAAATCACCGCGTCGATGGCAGCGGCGCTCGCCGCAGCAAGCACCCGCCGCATGCGGGCCAGTTCGGGTTCGTAAATGATGGTGTTGAGCGCCAGGTAAGCACGCACCCCGGCCTGCCGACATGTGCGGGTAATACGCGGCAACTCGGCCACGGCAAAATTATTGGAATTATCCCGCATGTTGAAGCCGTGCACGCCAAAGTAGATGGCATCGGCACCGGCTTGGATAGCGGCTTGCAGGCTGGTCCAATTGCCAGCCGGCGACATGAGTTCGGGTGGGTGGAGTGAAGGCATGCTGGATTATTCCACGCTCACCTTGGTGCCGAGTTTGACCTTGTCATAGACGATGAGGATCGGCCCGGCTTGGCCCCGGATGCAGGAGTGGGAGGCGGGGTAGCGGCGCACCGGAGCGATGTGGTGGCCCACCCCATCATTGGTGAGGCGCATCCAGTTGTGCATCGGGGCACCTTCAAAGCGCCCGCCTTCGGGGACGGTGTCTTTGGTGATGTCCGCATCGGTGTTCACGCATTTGTCGTCGGCGTCGTAAATCCGGCCGTAAAGGTTGGACTTCTTGTCCACCAGCATTTCAAGAATCGTGTATTCCCCCGGCGGCGTCTCGTGGCCTTCCCGGCCCGAGCAAATCGGGTAGTCCATCGCCACATCCTTGCCATTCATGAGCAAACCGCGCTGCTTTGCCAAATCAATGCGAATATGCGAGTTGGTCGGATTGGTGCGGGCGAGCACCGGGGCGTTTTTCCACACCTTGTAGGTTTTTGGATAAGCCGGATCCGCAGTGAAGTAGGGGTAGGTGCCAACCGGATACGGGTTGACGTAAACCGCCCCGGGCACGGGCACGGGAGCAGGAGGCTGCTTCTTGGCGGCACAATTGGCAAGCAACAAGACGACCAACGGCAGGGAAAGGTGGTGGACAAGGCGGGAAAATTTCATCGTGATAGGCTGACGTCAGGGGCCGCAGCAATAAGGTGGAACCCGATTGAAAGCAACCCCTTGCGGTGAAAAACCTGCCGGAGCCCCCAATTTTCGGCTTTGGCAGCCGGGCCCCAAGCCGACAGGCACCGGGGTTTGGCGGACCAAGATCACAAAGGACACCCCCGGTTTAGCGGCTGCAGACCACAACGTAATCAGAATGAATTGATCCCACAATCGGCGTGATCGTGTCCGCCACTGCTGTGAAAGCCGTATCCAAAGCGCGACAGCGGCGGATCGTCACCGTTCATCCGGCCGGTAGATCCTCGGGACGAAGCCGGGTGGGTTTTTCGGGTCGAACAAGCCCTCGCCCACATGGACGAGGTGCCAGCCGTTTGCTAACACCGCCTGGCGGGCCGAAGCACTACCCTCCACATAAAGCAGCATGCCTTGGAACTCCTTGTCTCGATGCTCCGGCATCCAGCGGAAGACATGGTCCATTTTGCGCTTCATTTGCTGGGTGGCTCGCACCCAACCGTTGTGCTGTCAAGACGGCAGCGGCTGGGCTCCTAGCCCCACTGAGAAACCGGGAATCCGGTGGAATTTGTTGAAATGATTCAAAATGGTGGCTTTGAAAACACACACAGCCGTGTATTGCTCGCCTCAAGCGGAATTTTCACTGGATCAGCGAAAGTCGGGCTAAATTGGATGTTCTAAATCACAGAAAATGAAACTATGAAAAACTACAGGAAATTCAAATATGTCAGGCTGATGTTGCTGATTGCGCGGCTACTTTGAAGGACTGGTTCCAAACATGTCTATCAGCAGAAATTATGATTTTGAAGGACCCCAAGCACGCCTTGCCGGTGTTGGCACGGTGCGGACTTTAGGTTTAGTCGGCGGGTCACCCGGGATGGGAGAAAGCAAAAACGCGGTCGGCGGCTGTTAGAGCCGCCTGATCGTGATGCGCCAGCCCGTAATAGGTCAGGGCGAACACCACCTCGTTGCAGTTCACGTTCTTGGGTTGGCCGGTGTAGGATATCTCTTTGCCCACGCCGGTCCGGGTATTGCCCGTCACGTCCACCTCGCCGTTGTCACGGATTTTGGTGAGCTGCCATGCCACCGCCTTGGGGAGCGCTGCCTCGAATTCCGGCAGCGGCAGATGCAGCGCCAGCGTCTGGCCGTAAAAGATCGAGACCACGTTGTAGCTCGAATCCCGTCCGCCGTTTTCGATGAACACTCCGTCCTTGTCGCGCAGGGTCAGCGCGTGGCTGATGAGCATGCGCGATGTGGCTATCAACTTGTCATCATGCAGCACGAGTCCGCAGGTGCCGAAGGCTTTCGCCGCGATGATGATCCGGTTCACGGCATGGCTGCTGTTGCTGATGATGGTGGGATAACCAGCGGTGATGAAGTCGCAGCTGCGGCGGATCCGGGGTTCCAAGGCAGCGATTCGCTCGTGAAAATGCGCCTCATGGGGTGATTGCCGGATCACCAGGATCATCCGCCCCAGTTCCTGCAGGAAAAAGTACGCGGTCTCGACCGCCGCACCGCCGGTTTTGGCGCTCTGCCCGTTAGGCCGGATCTCCGCATCGAAGCCGCCGTCCTCGCGCTGATGCTCAATCGCCACCTCAATGCCGCGCCATGCCGCATCAGCCGCTGCCATGTCACCCGCGACAACGGCCGCAACCACAGCCCGGCAACTGCCTCGTTGCGGACCGGCTTCAAGCCAACTCCCATTGGTCCGATTGCTTCCCGTGAGTCCCTTGGCATCGGGTTGATCGTAGGCGCAAAGCGCCGCCAGCCGCCCCGGAGGAAACGAGCGCAACAAGTCGTATTCATTGGGCGGCGCATGGGTGGGTTCGCCGCCAAAAGCCGGTAAAACTAACAAAAACATTGAGATCAAGCGTGCAGGTGTCATACGGAGTGAGTGCTGGAGCATTCAATGGAATTTGAAGCGATCGACAAGCACCAACTCCTACCCGCTGCCTTTGAAGGTAAGACAAATATTACCTAGCGAGGCTACATCTGCATTCTTAACTTCCAGTAATTACAACGGGTTACAACACAGCGTAGCAAACCGCACAGCAAAGGGGTTTGTTTGTGGCTAAATACCACCACCCCATCGGCCCTGCATTGATCGGTTTTACGCCTCGCCGCAACCCGGTTGCGTGCCTGGTCGCCGGTTGTCGGCACCGTGTATGTCGTGCATGTCGCCATCGGCCAACTTGACGCGGTACCGATCAAGCCGCCCAGCCCGGCGCATTCTCTAATCATGGTCGGCCACCTGGCACGCGCTGCGGGACGCAGCACGCACGGCCTGCGGCCGGAGGCACGCAGCCACGTGGCG
>CAIQXC010000170.1 GCA_903875675.1 Akkermansiaceae bacterium | reverse complement strand
CGTTTCCGATCTGCCCCCATTCCGACTTACTGCCCACTCCATACCCGCCCCGGGTTCCGTGCTTGTGTCTTCAAGTCTTGGGGCTGAGGCTCTGCCTCGATAGTTTAACTCTGTGCCAGATATGCCAGCTGGCCTGAGGTGCCTCGTGTGCCGGTCCCAGACTTTCATCCATTACCTCCGTGCCAACCAATCAATCGTTTGTTAGAGTTCTCCTCGCCGCTCTCACCCGCCTGCCCGGCCTGTTGTTCGGCCAAATCTCGTGGTCGGCTCCGCCATGGCTGGCTGGCTGCGCTCGTCGCGTCGCGGCGTTACGTGGGACGGTCAAGGCCCATCCCCGAGCCGTCACGCTGAGCCTGTGTTTGCTGGTGGCGCTGGCCACCGGAGGTTGGCAGGCATGGCGCTGGTGGGACTCGCACAAGCCCCGTACCTTTGCCTACAACGCGTTGCGGGGTGTTGAAGTGACGGCAGAAGCCCCCGCAGCAGTGGCTGTCGGCGCGCCAGACAAGGATCTCAAGCCCGGCCCGCTGCGGGTGATGTTCGCCGGCGCGCCAGTCGCCCCGCTGGAGAAAATCGGCAAGGACGCCGCGGAGGCGGTCAGTCTCACGCCCAAGACCCGCGGCAAATGGACCTGGAAAGACGGCTCCACGCTGGTGTTCCAACCAGAGGATCACTGGCCACCGGATACCCGCTTCACGGTGACCCTGCGGCCCGACGCCCTGGCCGAGGGCCTGCACCTCGACAAGCCATCCCTAACCGTGAACACAGCGCCGTTTATCGCGGAGTTGGACGATTTTTCATTCTATAACAGCCCGCAAGACGCCTCTGTCTATCAAGTTGTCGGCGAGCTCAAGCTCAGCCATCCGGTGGCGCTGAACGTCCTCCAACAAAAGCTACGGATGGAGGTGCTCGGTGCCACGCCCTTGTTCAAGGCCACCGGCCCGGGAGCCCCGCTGTTCAGTGTGAGCGCCGACCCGCTCTCCGCGCGGCGGTTTTTTGTTCGCAGTCGGCAGATCGCTGTGCCACTCAAGGAGGACTGGGTGAAACTCACCGTGCCTGCCGGTTTGGTCTCCAGCTTGGTCGGCACGCCGCTGGCCAAGGATATCAGCGACAAGACCCGCGTTCCTGACAAATTCAGCGGATTGGAACTCACCCATGCCGAAACGAAAATTATCCGCACCGACGAAGGCGAACCCCAACAATTTGTGCTCGTCACCACCAACCTCGATATCGACAGCACCGAGGTCGCCAAACACATCGGCCTGTGGTGGCACAAAGGCATCTGGCTTAACTTAAGCGGCGACCCCATGTTTGACAAGTTCGAGGGCACTGCCACCAAAATCGAGCTGGTGCCGGTGGAAAACGAGGCAGCAGCGGCCAAACAACATGCCTTCCGGTTTATCGAACCGCGCACCAACGGCGGTCTGTGCCTGCGCGTCACACCAGGCGTGAAATCCCCCGGCGGATTCGAAATCAATACCGGCTTTGAGAAAATCCTGCAGGTGCCGCCATTTCCCAAGGAAACCCGTCTGCTAGGAAAGGGCAATGTGCTGGCACTCGATGGCGAACGCAAGCTCATCGTGCAATCGCGTGGCATCGACCACCTGCGCATCACCCTCAGCCGGATCCCGGTTTCCCAATTCCAACATCTCGTGTCGTTCACCTATGGCAAAATGGCCAACGCGGATCTGTCGAACTCCGCCATATCGGAGGACAACCTCGCCCAGAAATGGAGCCGGATCGTCGCCGTGGGGCGGCACAACGAGTGGGAGGCCATCCAATCGGTCATCGATATCTCGAAGGCCCCTCCACTCGTCACGCCGGAGCCACAACCCGGTGGCTGCGGCGTCTTCATTGTCACGGTCGAGCCCGTTAAAAAGAACAACATCAAAAATGCGGGTGATGACATCTATTCGCGCATCGAGGAAGTCAGCGAGGCCAGGGGCGAGCCATGGCACGAACAAGATAATCAGGAGTCCGACGATGCTCAGGACGGCTGGCAACGCTCCGAGGGCACGGTTTCCAAACGCCTCGTCATGGCGACCGACCTCGGGATGTTAGTGAAAGCCAGTGCTGACGGCTCTCGCGACGTCTATGTCATGGCCCTTGGTGCCGGCAAACCGGTGGCCGATGTGAAAATCCGCGCCCTCGCCTGCAATGGTACCGTGCTGGAAACCACCCAAACCGACGCCACCGGCCACGCCCGCCTGGCCCCTTTCACGCATTGCACCGGCGAGCGCTTGCCGGTGGCGGTGCTGGCCACCAAAGGCGACGATACCTCGTATCTGCCACTCAACGAATACCAACTCCCTAACCTCGATTACTCACGCTTCGAGGTGGAAGGCGTCCTCGCCTCGCGCATCAAGGCGGTGGAAGCTTTTGTCTTCACCGAACGTGGCGTCTATCGGCCCGGCGACACCCTCCACAGCGGCTTCATCGTGCGCCGCCACGACTGGCAACCCGTGTTGGAAGGATTGCCTCTTGCCATCGTTCTAACTGATTCCCAAGGTCGGGATGTGGCCACCCAAAACACCCGCCTGCCATTCGATGGCTTCTTCGCCTGTGATTTCCCCCTATCGGAAAGCGCCGCGCTCGGAACCTATCGGATCGCAGTGGACGTGCTCGACAGCGAGGGCAGGCACCTATTGCGCCTCGGCCGAGCCGCCATCCGGGTGGAGGAATTTCAACCGGATCGCATGAAAGTGAGCACCAGGCTAGACCCCGCGCCACCGGCTGGCTGGCTCGATTGCAAGGCCACCGATGCGGTGGTGTCCGTGCAATCGCTCTTCGGGGAAGCCGCGCCACAGCGCCGCGTGACCATGCGCCTCGAACTCTCACCCGCAGATTTTGGCTTCCCGCAATGGCCCGGCTTTACTTTCTATATCGATAACGAAAAAGCCGAAAAATCCCTGGCCGGCCGCACCCTCGACCTCGGCGAAACCCCTACCAATGACCAAGGCCTCGCCACCTTCAAATTGCCCTTCGACACCCTCAAGGATGCCACCTTCCGCGCCGCCATCCTCACCGAAGCCTTCGAGCGCGAAGGAGGCCGCAGCGTACGCAGCTCCTCCACCTACCTCGTCTCACCCTATGCCGCAGTCATCGGATGGAAGGCCGATGCCAAGCTCGACTACCTCGCCAAAGACAGCGCAAGCACACTCAAGTTGTTAGCAGTCGGCCGCGATTTGAAACCCGCCGCCCTCGACGGCCTGCGTCGCCGCCTGATGGAAATCCGCCAGGTTTCCGTCCTAACCAAACTCGACAACGGCAACTATGCCTATGTTTCCACCCGCAAAGAACGCCAACTTGCCGAAGAACCACTCAACTTGCCCGCCAGTGAAACGGACTACCAAATCCCAACCGACAAAGCCGGAGATTTCCGCATGGAACTCATCGACGCCGACAGCGTGGTGCGTTGCGCCGTGCCCTTCAGCGTGGTCGGTAAGGGCGATAACCACGCCAGCGTCGATCGCGAGGCCGAGCTGCGCATGCAGCTGTCCAAAGAGGAAGTCCTACCCGGTGGAGAAATAGAAGTGCATCTATCCGCGCCGTACGCCGGCGCCGGACTGGTGACCTTGGAGCGCGATCACGTGTTCGTCGCCCAGTGGTTCAAGACGGCCACCAAGGAAAGCACGTTGACGATCAAGATTCCCGACGATGCCGAGGGGACCTATTATATCAATGCGGCCTTTGTCCGCTCGACCTCCTCGCCCGAGGTGTTCCACAGTCCCCTGAGTTATGCCGCCGAGCCAGTGCGGGTGCTAGCCCCGAAAAAAAACCTTGCCTATCAACTCGACGCGCCGCGCGAGATCAGGCCGGGTAGTGAGGCCGTGTTTGGTATCACTTCTAACGAGCCGACGCGGTTGGTGATTTATGCCGTGGACGAAGGGATTCATCAGATCACTTCCTACAAATTGCCGCAGCCTCTCGAGTTTTTCCTGCGCAAACAGGCGCTGGAAGTTCGCACCCAACAATGGCTGGACCTGCTGCTGCCAGAGTACCGTTTTCTTAAAGGTTCCGCAGCCTTCGGTGGCGACGGCGATGCCGCACTCTCGCTGCACCTCAACCCGTTCAAACGCCGTCAGGAGCCCCCGGTGGTTTACTGGTCGGGCATCATCGAAGCCGGGCCCAAACGCAGCGAGCTAAAATGGCAGGTGCCGGATTATTTCAACGGCAACCTGCGCATCATGGCGGTCGGCTGCAATGCCCGTGCCGTCGGAGCCACGGCCAGCGCCACTTTGGTGAAAGCGCCCATCATCGTGCAACCCAACGCGCCGTTGTTTGTCACACCCGGAGATGAATTCGAGGCCGCTGTCTCGGTCTTCAATCATCTGACGGCCACCGGCGAGACGAAATTCCAGATCAGCGCCAGCGCCTCTGAGCATCTCGAAGTCATCGGCGCGGCCAGCACGTCGCTGGCGTTGGCCGACGGAAGTGAGGGCATCGCACGCTTCCGATTCCGAGCCAAGGACAAGCTCGGCGCAGCCGACTTGAAGTTCGAGGCCAGCGGCGGCGGCGAATCCGTCCGCCGCTCCACCACCCTGAGCGTTCGCCCAGCCACCCACCACCTGACTAGCGTCACCACCGGTTGGTTCCGCAGCGGCTCGGCCGAGTTGAAGGTAAAACGCACGCTCTATCAGGAATACCGGCATACCGAGGTCACTGCTAGCATTGTGCCGCTGGGTTTGGCCCGCGGGTTGGAAGCCTACGTCCGCGAATACCCGTACGGGTGCTCAGAGCAAATAACCAGCCGCGCCATGGTCAAACTCATCGCCGCCACCGAGGCGGATTTCGGCATCGCCCCCAAGGATGCCTCTGCCGCCTTGACCTCTGCCATCAGCCAACTTGCCGCCCGCCAACGCGCGGACGGTGGCTTTGGCTATTGGTTTGCCGGTCCATCCTCGGATCTTGAATTCCACTCGCTCTATGTCCTGCACTTCCTGAGCGAAGCAAAATTGTTGGGCCACGTGCTGCCGGAACCCCTGCTGACCGGTGCCCTTAAATACGCGGCCCGCAGTGCCCGTGGCAACGTGCACTCCCTTGAAGAAGCTGAGATGCAGGCTTATGCCATCTATCTGTTGGCCCGCAATGGAACCAACCCCGCCCCACAATTGCTCAACTTGCGCGACACCCTAACCGCCAAATTTAAGGGCCAATGGGAGTCCCGCGCCACCGCCGCCTGGATGGCCGCCACTTATATGTTGCTCAAAAAGGACGCCGAAGCCAATAAATTGCTAGATGCCTGCATCAAGGCCCGAGCCGCCGATAAAGCCACCAACAAGAGTGAACCCTGGGCCTACTACCGTACCCCGGCGATGGAGGACATCGGCATTTTCTACATCCAATGCCGCCATTTCCCCGAGCGTGCGAAGAAATTCGGGATCGAGGCGCTGGAGCCGATCATGAAACCTCTACGCGATCAAAGTTTCAACACGCTCGCTTGTTCCTACATGACGCTGGCCTTGAAAGCCTACAGCGACTTGGCCCGCAGCACCGGCGTCGAGGTCTCCATCCTCGCCGTCGCAAGCGGCAAGCCCACCCCGCAGCTGCTTGCTGGCCCCGGCCCGGGGATCCTTCATGCGACCTTCGACCCCTCCACCACCGCACTGCGTTTTGAGCGCCAGCAAAAGGGCAATGGCGACATCGGCGCGTTCTATCAAGTCATCGAGCAGGGCTACGACTCCGGCAAGCCCACCGGTCCCGAGCGCAGCGGCCTCGAGGTTTCGCGAGAAATTTCCCCGCTTCACAAGGACCAGGCGCTGCGTGCCGGCGATCCAGTCGATGTGGTGCTGCGAGTGCGCAACGTGTCCGGCCGAAATCTAACCAATCTGGCGGTTGTCGATTTGTTACCAGCTGGGTTTGAGGTGTTGGCCGGCGACCTGAAGTCTGGTGCCAACACGGTGGCAGGCACCCAGTTCGCCGAATTGCGCGAGGACCGAAGCCTGTTTTTCCTCGGCCTAAACGCCAACGCCGAGTGGTCCGTGAAGTATCGCATGAAAGCCGTCTGTGCCGGTGCCTTCGCTGTGCCAACGGCCATGGCCGAAGACATGTACGAGCGCGGCCTCCATGGCGTCTCCACTCCCGGCCGCATCACCATCGAGCCAGCCAAGTGACACCCGCAGGATTGAATTTGTCGGATTGCAGGCGATACGATAACCTCTAGCAAATCCAGCGGGTTGCAACACAGCGTCAGAACTCAGTGTTCGACCTCATTTTCGACAACGGTTCGATGTCGAGCGTTCCATGCTAAATAGGGTCGATGTTGCGTTTCCGCCTGCGGTCATTTTTCAATTCCATTGTGCTGCGGGATGAGACAGGTTTGGGCATGCGCATTGATATTGTGACGTTATTTCCAGAGGTGGCCCTCGCCCCCCTGAGTGATTCGATCATTCAGCGGGCGCGGGCCGCAGGCGTCGTGGAGGTGAGGGCGCATCAGTTGCGGGATTGGTCGGTGGACAAGCATCGGCGGGTGGATGATTCACCCTGCGGTGGCGGGCCGGGGATGGTGTTGCAGCCGGAGCCGCTGTTTGCGGCGGTGGCGGCGCTGCGCGGACCGAACACGCGAGTGCTGCTGATGACGCCCCAAGGCAGGCCCTTCAAGCAAGCGCTGGCCCGGGAGTTAGCTGCGGAGGCGCATCTGTTGATTCTATGTGGTCACTATGAGGGGGTGGATCAGCGGGTGATCGAGGCGCTGGTGGATCTGGAGTTGTCCATCGGTGATTATGTTTTAACCAACGGTGCGGTGGCTGCGGCGGTCGTCTGTGATGCCATTATCCGGCTGCTGCCGGGCACGCTGGGTGACGCTCGCTCGCCGGAGGATGAGTCATTTTCCGACCCGCATTTACTCGAAGCGCCGAGCTACACGCGGCCGATCGAGTATTGCGGGATGAGTGTGCCGGATGTGTTAGTGTCCGGCCATCACGGGAAGATTGCTGAGTGGAAACACCAACAGGCGTTGGCCCGCACCCGCGCCAACCGTCCGGATCTACTGGTGCCGCAGGTGGCGGACCAGCGCTCTGCCGGTGGGGGAAGCGGCGACGGTTTCTAACAATTCTGGCGGCCCCTCTGCCACGAGTTGGCCGCCGTGAATTCCGCCGCCGGGGCCGAGTTCGATGACCCAGTCGGCGGCGGCGATAACGTCGAGATGATGCTCGATGACCAGCACGCTGTGGCCGGCATCACGCAGGCGGAAAAGCGCGGTGAGCAGGCGTTGGACGTCACCGAAGTGCAGGCCGGTGGTGGGTTCATCAAAGAGATAGAGCGTGTGCGGTGCCTGGGGACGGGCGAGTTCGACCGCGAGTTTGAGGCGTTGGGCTTCGCCGCCGGACAGAGTGTTGGCGGCCTGGCCGAGTTGGAGGTAGCCGAGGCCGAGGTCTTCCAAAATCTCAAGAATGCGGTGCAGTTTGGGAATTGGCCGGAACATCTGGCGTGCTTCGCTGACGGATAACTCAAGGACACCGGAGATCGATTGACCCTTGTAGGTGACTTCGAGGGTTTCGCGGTTGAAGCGCTTGCCGTTGCACGCCGAACACGCCACCCAAGCGTCGGGTAAAAAGTGCATCTCGATCTTGAGCCGGCCGTTTCCCTGGCAGCGCTCGCAACGCCCACCCGTTGCATTGAAGCTGAAGCGGCCCGGCCCGTAGCCGCGTTGTTTTGATAGAGGAAGTTTGGTGAACAACTCGCGCACCAGATCAAACGCACCGGTAAATGTTGCCGGATTGGAGCGCGGGCTACGACCAATCGGCGATTGGTCGGCTATCACACATTTTCCCAACAATTCGAGCCCGTCGATGCGCTCGTGGGTACCGGGAGTTTCGCCGCTCCCGTTGAAATGCCGGACGAGAGAGCGGTGAAGGATATCGTTGGCGAGAGTGGACTTGCCGCTGCCGCTCGGTCCGCACAGGCATACCAATCGGCCTAGCGGAATCACCACATCGAGGTTGTGCAGGTTGTGGTGGCGTGCGCCGCGCACCACCAGCGTGCCTGGCGGAGGGCCGGCGGGCTGGATTCTAACCGGCATTTCCACTTCACCCCGCAACCACAGTCCGGTGGGGGAATCAATCAGCGTCGGCGGGCCGGCGCCCATCAGATGGCCGCCGGCAGCGCCTGCGCCAGGTCCGAGGTCGATGACATGATCGGCGGCTCGGATGATTTCCTCATCGTGTTCCACCACCACCACCGTGTTGCCAATATCGCGCAAGCGGGTCAGCGCACCGATCAAGCGTGCGGTGTCTGCGGCGTGCAAGCCGATGCTCGGTTCATCCAACACATAGATCACGCCGGAGAGGCCCGCGCCCAGTTGAGTGGCCAGGCGGATGCGCTGCGCCTCTCCGCCGGCAAGTGTGGCGCTGCTGCGTTCGAGTGTTAGGTAATCCAAGCCCACCTCTTTGAGAAATGCCAGGCGGCTGCGCACGTCGGCGGCGAGGCGGTGGCAGACGGCGGCCTTGGCGGGGTCCGGCTTGAAACCATCCAGCCAGGTTAGGGCGTCGGCGACTGTCAGTGCGCAAAAATCCTGGATGCCTAACCAGCGGTTTGAGTTGCCCTCGATGCGCACGGCCAGCCAAGCGGGTTGGAGGCGCAGGCCATGGCAGACGTGGCATGGTCGATGCGTGCTGGTGCCTTTAGGCATGTTTGCATCACGAGACATTTCGGTACCCAGGCCCTCACAAGCCAGGCAGGCTCCGAGGTGGGAGTTGAAGGAAAAATGTTTGGGTGAGAGTTCGCCGACGATAAAGCCGGTCCGCGGATTGCGATACGAGGTCTGGAAGGAAACGTCGCGCCAGAGGTCGCTGCCCGGAGCTTGGATGGCGGCACGGGCTTCGCTGCCGCACAGGCGAAGGGCCGTTTCCACGGAGTCGGCCAAGCGCGAGGCCACACCTGCACGAATCGCAAAGCGGTCCACCACAATCTCCACACTGCAGGGTTGTTCCGGCCACGCTCGGGCGGCCTCCTCAATTTCCAAGACCTCGCCGGCCACCCGCACCCGGATGTAGCCCTGCCGCTGCAAGTCGGCGAGAAGGCGTGCGGGCTCCGCAGTTTCCTCTATCGGCAGCGGTGCCAGCAACACCACCTTGCTGCCTTCTGCCAGTGCAGCGAGCTCATTGACGATATCCGCAGCGCTCATGCGTTGCAAACGCTCTCCGGTTTGCGGATCATGCGGAATACCCGCAGCGGCCCACAGCACCCGCAGGTAATCATAGATCTCCGTGGCGGTGGCCACCGTCGAGCGCGGGTTGAGACCACCACCGCGTTGCTCGATGGCGATGGCCGGGCTGAGTCCCTCGATGGCATCGACGTCGGGTTTATCTAACTGATCAAGGAATTGCCGGGCGTACACCGACAGGGATTCGACGTAGCGGCGCTGGCCCTCGGCATACAACGTGTGAAAGGCGAGTGACGACTTGCCCGAGCCGCTAGGCCCGGTGATGACCACGAGCTTGCCGCGCGGAATATCGACGTCGATGTTCCGAAGGTTATGCTGGCGGGCTCCGCGAATCCGAATGGCGTCCACAGCCCCAGAAGAAAGCACTCAGGGGCAAGTTCCAAGTTCCAAACTGCGAAATGTGCGTTAAACTCGGGCCGTGACGTGCCTTCAACGCTTCCTTGATCCTGCCAGTGTCTCGCTGAAAATCTGCGGTGTCACCCGCCACAGCGACGCCGCGCAACTCATCACCCTTGGCGTCCACGCGCTAGGTATCAATTTTTGGTCCGGTTCCAAACGATACCTGCCACCCGGTGATGCCGCTTGGTTGCTGGAAATTGCCGGCAAGATTCTCCGAGTGGGTGTGTTCGTCAACGCGCCAGTGGAGCTGCCACTGCGGCTGATGCGCGACGGGCTTCTCGACGTCATTCAATTGCACGGTGATGAGGCACCCGCTGATGCCGAGGCCTATCGCAGTGCTAACATTCCTTTCATTAAGGCCATCGGCGTCACTTCGCGTGCCGATCTGGTGCATGCGGTTAGCTACGGAGCAGCGGCTATTTTGCTAGATGCGCATGCGCCCGGTGTTTATGGTGGCACTGGTGAGGTATTTGATTGGGATGTAGCCAAAGCCTTTGGTGAACAACATCCCGGGTTGCCGCTCATTCTAGCCGGTGGCATCGTGCCGGGCAACGCCGCGCTGGCCGCCAGCCATGTGAGCCCCGCCGCGCTGGACGTGGCCTCCGGTGCCGAACTGTCGCCCGGCATCAAGGACTTCTCAAAAGTCCAAGCCTTGCAGGCATCGCTCCAATTCGAAACGGGCGGGTAGCTGCGCGGAGCACCCGCCACGTGACTGAATCGGTTAGAGATTTTGCCAATCTGTGTGGCGGGCTTCTGTGCCTTGAAGCTGGCGCAGCGCTTGCTTGATCCGGTGCCAGTCGGCAATTGCAAGCTGCAGACGCTGGGGCAATATCTACCCAATAATTGTTACTTTGAAGGACTGGCCCCCGCTGCCAAAGCTCAATCCATCCTCTTCCAATTTTCAGAAAAAATATCTCGCACAAAGCTGCCAAGGAGCAAAGGAAGATGAGCCTCATTGAGGGAAACCTCCTTTGCGTCTTTGCGCCTTTGCGCGAGGCAATCTTCTCTTCAATCCAAAATCAAAAACCAAAATCCAAAATCTCCTCTTCATCCGTCCTATCTGCGGTTCAATACTCTTCTCTTCCCTTCATCCTTCATCCTTCATCCTTCAACCTTCAACCTTCAACCTTCAACCTTCATCCTTCATCCTTCAACCTTCAACCTTCAACCTTCTTCCTTCATCCTTTCTTCGCTGACCACCGACCACTCTTCCTCTCCTCTTGTCTCCTGTCTTCCAGTCTTCCTCTTATTTCAGCTTTCAGTTTTCAGCTTTGCTGCATCTCCTCTTGTGTCTTGCGCAGTTCGCGCTGGCGCAGCCACAGGAAGATCACCGGGGTGACGATGAGAATATGCACCAAGCTTGAGAGCATGCCACCTATCACCGGGGTGGCCAGCGGTTGCATGACTTCGGCTCCCTGGCGGTGGCTCCACATGATCGGCAGCAGGCTGGCGACGATCGTTGCCACGGTCATGACCTTGGGCCTGAGCCTCAGGCGGGCGCCGTCCTTGACCGCTTGCATCAGATCGGCGCTGGAGAAGGCGGCTCCTTTTTCCGCCATGCGGGCTTTGACGGTTTCCTCGAGATAGACGACCATCACCACGCCTGTCTGCACCGCGGTGCCGAATAGTGCGATGTAGCCGACCCACACGGCACCGTTGAAGTTATAGCCTAGCAACTTTTGCAAGAGGACTCCGCCGCTCAGGGCGAAAGGCACCGCGAGCATGACATGTGCGGCTTCCAAGGCGCTGTGATAGACGATGTATAGCAGCACGAAGATCACCAGCAGGACGATGGGAAAAACCACCAGCATCGTTTCCACAAACCGCCGTTGATTCTCGTATTCGCCGGTCAACTTGTAGGTCATCCCCTGCCAATTGATGGTTTTGAGCTTTTGTTCGACCTCTTGGACGAAGCCGCCGAGGTCGCGGTCCTGGACGTTGGCCTGGACGTAGGAGCGGAGGCGTCCATTTTCCGAGGCAATCTCGTTGGCACCTATTTCGCGGGTAATTTTGGCCACCATGCCGAGGGGGATGTATGGATTGCCAGCCCCTTCGCCGCTGCTCATTCCCGGTTTGGCGGCGATGAGGATGGCTCCGAGTTTATCGATATCATCACGCTCGCCGCGTTCGACGCGAATTTGGATCGGGAACCGCTGGCGGCCTTCAATGGTGGTGCTAACATTCTTGCCTCCGATGGCGATCTCCACTGCATCTAGGACGTCCTTGGCATTGAGGCCGTAGCGGGCCATGGCTTGTCGGTCGGCCGCAATGTTCAGATAGGGCTTGCCCTGGACGCGGGACGGAGAGACGCCGCTGGCACCCGCGACGCCCTTGATGAGCTTTTCGACCTCGAAGGCCTTGCGTTGGATCGCGTCGAGATTGTCGCCGTAGATTTTCACTCCGAGTTGGGCGCGAATGCCGGTGTAGAGCATGAGGATTCGGTTTTCGATAGGTTGGAGCAGCGCCGGAACATAACCCGGCACCAGCTTCATCTTCTCAGTGAGCTCGGCTTTTAGTTTGCTGGTGGTCATGCCGGCACGCCATGCCGGATTGCGTTTCACACTGAAGCGGCCGTCTGGGATGTATTCGGGCTTGAGCATGATGGTAGTTTCCAACATCTCGGTAGGTGCCGGGTCGGTGGCGGTTTCAAAACGGCCAAGCTTGCCAGCCACACTGGCCACTTCCGGAGTGGCGGCAATGACTTCGTCCTGCCACGCCATCACCCGCTGAATCTCCTTGAAGCCAGTCTTGGGCAGCATCACCGGCATGTATAGCAAACTGCCCTCATTGAGCGGCGGCATGAACTCGCGGCCAAACCCGCTGACGGTATCCGCCAGTTGAGGATGACCCGCGTCGCGCAGGGCTTTTACGGCGGGCCGCGGCAGGCCGAAAGCGATGACCAACGAAGTGGCGAGGATCATGCAAGCCCCTGATAGAACGGTTTTTCTATGGTTGAGCGCCCAGTCGAGCGTCGGCTCGTAAATCCATAGTAACAACCTCATCACGATGTTCTTGTCCTCCGCATGAAACGGCCCGCGCACCAGCAGCGAACAGAGCACCGGTACAAATGTCACCGCTAACAACGTCGAACCGATCATCGCAAACGTCTTGGTGAAGGCTAACGGATGGAACAACTTGCCCTGCTGACCGGTGAGCGCGAAGACCGGCACAAATGCCAGCACGATGATGGCCATGGCGAAAAATATCGGCCGGCCGACTTGTTGGCAGGCGGCCAAGGTGGTCTCCCATGTTTCCGCACGGGTCAGCGGCCTGCCTTTGTCGGTCTCGGCCTTTTCACAATGACGGATGACGTTTTCGGTGACCACGATGGCGGCGTCCACCAGCACCCCGATGGCGATCGCAATACCTGTTAGTGACATGATATTGCTGGTGATGCCGAACTGCTTCATCAGCATGAATGATATCAGGATGGAAACCGGCAGTGGCAAGGTGACGATGAGGATGCTGCGGAAATGCCACAGGAAGATCACATGGGCGAGGGTGACGAGGATAATTTCCTCGATGAGCGCGTGCTTGAGAGTGTCGATGGTGCGGTCGATGAGTTCGCTGCGGTCGTAAAACGGCCGGATACTCACCCCGGCCGGCAGGCTCGAGGCGATCTCATCAATCTTGGCCTTGACCCGATCGATGACCGCCTTGGCATTCTCTCCGCTGCGCATCACCACAGTGCCGCCCACCGCTTCATGGCCGTTGAGGTCAAGCGCGCCGCGGCGATAGTCCCCGCCGATCTGGACCGTGGCCAGGTCTTTCAGATAGATAGGCACTCCCTGCATGGCCTTGACGGTGACCCGCTCGAGATCCTCGGGACTGGTGACCAGACCGACGCCGCGGAGGATGAATTCCGCGCCGTTTTCCTCGACGGTCTTGCCGCCGACGTTGAGGTTGGCGTTTTGGACGGCGGCGAGCACCTCCATCAGGGTGACATTGGCGGCACGCATCTTGGCGGAGGACAGCTCGATCTGATACTGCTTGACGAAGCCGCCAATGCTGGCGACTTCAGCAACGCCCTGCACACCCGCAAGTTCATAACGGATTTTCCAATCCTGCAGCGAGCGCAGTTGCGCCAGATCGTAGCCGCCATCGGTGGCCAGCTTCGGGTCAACATGCAGATAATATTGATAGACCCAACCCAAGCCGGAAGCGTCGGGGCCGAGTTGGGGTTTGACGCCCTCGGGCATCGAACCTTGCAGGTAGTTGAGGCGTTCCAGTACCCGGGTGCGGGCAAAGTAGGTGTCCACATTTTCCTCGAAGATGATAGTTAGAAGCGAAAATCCGAACATGGAATTGGCGCGGACCTCCTTGACACCGGCCAAGCCCTGCAGGCCGGTGGACAATGGAAACGTCACCTGGTCTTCGACCTCCTGCGGGCTGCGGCCCATCCAATCGGCATAGACGAGGACCTGGTTTTCCGTAAGGTCGGGGATGGCGTCCACCGGGGTGAGGCGCAGGGCGCGGATGCCCAAAGCGATGAGCATGAGCACGCCACAGATGACGAGGAAGCGGTTCTTGAGGCTCCAGTGGATGATGGATTCGATCATTGGGGAATGGGTGTGGATAGATTGAGAAGGAGCCGCGCTGCGGAGGACCGTGCGTGATTAGCGGCTGGTTTTTTAAGGAAGAGATCGCTAGCAAAAATTCGCTGGCTAGGATCCGGGCAGGATGCCGTGGACCACGGAGGTACTGACATCCTGCCCAATCCTGTTGACTTAGTAGGAGGATAGGCTTCCAGCACAGGCAAGATGCCTATTTTCCGCCAGAGAGGGCTAAATGGACAGTATTGGGCATCCTGCCCGCTGACGGGCGCTGACTGGATCCTAGAGTCCTAGTAACGCCATTGATAATTTCATTAGGTTGATTTCTTGGTCTTGTGTCTTGGAGTCTTGAGCGAAACCATGCTGGTTTTCTATCAGGCATTGCCGGACATGGCCAATCCAGGATGGCTACTTGGTTGCCGGGGCGGGTGTGGGTGGTGCGGCAGCTGCAGCGTTGATTTTGGCGAGGTACTTGGCGGGTTCCTTGTCGAATTTTTTGAGGCAGCCCTTGCAGCAGAGTTTCACCTCCTGGCCTTCATAAACGAAGACGTAGGGCTTGCCCATCTCTCCGAGTTTTTCGCCGGAGACCAGGCAGGTTTTGATCGACTCTGGAAACGGCTTGGCCTTGGCGGCAGTATCGGCAGCGTAAAGACTGGATCCGGCAAGGATGAGCGCTAATGTCAGTATCTTTTTCATGTTGGTTTGTGTGGTTGTGCTAATTTCGATTTGGTCTGATTCACGGACGAAAAAAGGAGTGCAGACCGACACCCTGATTCCGCTTTGCCAGGTGGCAAAAGGATCACTCGGGGTCAACCGTCTCGCCGCAGTCCGGCATGTTTTGGCCGAAAAACGGGTTGGCCATGGCGCGCTTGGCGGCCTGGATCCAACGAGCTTTGTTAGGCACGCCGGGAAGGGCTTGGTTGACCATCGGGCACTCGTAGATTTGGAAATCCGGAATACCATCGGCTTTTCGCAGCGGCACCAAGACTGCGGTTGCGGACAGTGAAAATTGGTGGAACGCCAGACGCGCGCCCTTCAGGTCGGTGATGCCGTGGAAATGCTCCGCACTGGCGAGGGCGTCCAGCGCCGGGCTGGGCTGCGAGCCATCCCGCAACTGTTTGATTAGAGTATCTGTGGTTTCCATAACAGTGCTGCTGGCGGTGTTGAATGCGGCCAAATCATCCACGCCGAGGGCGGCCGCCAACGCGTCGGCCCCCTTGACGAACGCCGCGACGGCCGCCTGCTGAGCATCATTCAAGGCGGCGGGGACTGGGGCGATTGGCATATCTTCGGCGGGTGCAGCGGCCGTGGGCATGAAAGCGCGGTTCATTTCGGCCTGGCCGTCGATGAGCAGGTTGCCATTGGTTACCACCCGATCCCCCACCTTGAGGCCGGATAGAATTTCCTGATAGATATCACCACGGCGGCCGGTCTTCACCACGCGGCGCTCGTAGCCACCGCTGCCTTGGTCGATATAGACAAGCGCCTCCGGGCCGGTTTGGAGCACTGCGCTGCGAGGCACGGTGAGGACCGATGGAGCGTCGAGTTCCACCTGGCCATCGGCGAAGAGGTGGTTTAGGAGCAAGCGTTTGCCGTTGACGGGCGGGTTGGACAGCTCCACGCGGATGTTGGCCGAGCGGGTGACCTCGTCGAGAGTGGGATCGATGAAAGTGATTTTTCCGGTGAATGATTGATCAGGGATAGCCGGGGTGGTGATCCTAACATTGAGACCGGTGCTCAGCCAAGGCAGGTCCTGCTCGTAAGCGCGGAACACGAACCACATGGTCGAAAAATCGGCGATTTCAAACAAGCGCTCGCCGGTTGCGACGTATTGGCCGGCGGATACCGCCTGTGCCACGACGGTGCCACTGATTGGGGATAGAATCTGCGATGTGAGGGCGTCGGCGGGCTTTTGATCCAGGGCGTCGATCTGAGCGGGAGCTAGGCCCATCTGGCGGAGGCGCAGCGCGGTGTTAGTGCGCAAGTCGCCACTGAGTTGGCGGTATTCGCGCTCCGCCTGGAGCAGCCCCGGGCTGTAATATTCCGCCAGCGGCTGGCCTGCGGTGACCTCGGCACCGAGATAGTTAATAGATAACTTGTCGATCCGCCCATCGACGTAGGCGGCGAGCACGCGGTGGCGGGTGGAGTCCTCGGTGATCACCCCGGCCACCCGCAACGAACGTTTCAGCGGCTCGGTGACGGCCTCGACGGACTGAACATGAAGCACCTGGATTTGGTTTTGGGTGAGCACGACGAGGTTATCGGAAGCGGCGGGTCCGTCGCTTTGGCCGCCCTCGTAAATCGGCGTGAGTTCCATGCCGCAGATGGTGCAACGGCCCGGTTTGTCGCTGGTCACCTGCGGGTGCATGGCACATTGATAGTGCAGCAATTTATGCGCTGCGGCGGCTGCAGTCACCGCCGATGGAGCGGCTGCCGGAAATTGGCGCATGGCGAACCAGGCGGCGGACGCGGTGAGAATTGCAGTTAGAACGATGATGATGAAGGTTTTCATGGCGTTAGCGGTTAGGGACGATGGTGTAGAGTTGTTCGAGGGCGGCGAGTTGCATGGCGATGAAGCGGCGTTGTTCGAGGCGGATGGCAAAGAGCGTGCGGCTGGCGTCGAGCAAATCGGTGAGCGGGGCCTTTGAGCTGAGCCACGCGGCCTCGATGGACTTGGTGGCTTGCTGGGCTTTGTCATGGATTTCGCCGGCATAGGCGCGGGCCTGGGCAGCGGCGTTGGCGGCCTCTGTGGTGCTGCTGAGAACATCGCTGGCGAGCTCTCGGCGGAGGGTATCGATATCAGTGGCGGCGGCGAGTTGGCGTTTGCGGGCGGCGCTGATGCTAGCCTGGTAGGAACGCTCATTGAACCATGGCAGGTTCATTTTCAGGCCCACCGTGGTGCTGCGGTAGTCGCCGCCGGAGTACACGTTGGCGTCGATGCCCAGAGCCAAGCCAGGCTGCCGCTCGCGCTCGGCGATGCGGATTTCCTGGCTGGCGGCGTTGGCCATTTCGTGCAAGGCGCGCACTTTTGGGTTGAGGTGGGCGAGTCTGGCAATCTCGGCTTGGGCGATGGGCACTGGCGGAGGTGTGGCGGGGAGCAGCAGCTGGGGCCAGGCGGTGTCGAGCGGCCGCCCAAGGATGAGATTGAGCTTTTGGGCGAGAGCCTCTCGGTTGCGGCGTGCGGCTCCGAGCATCTGGGATTCTTTGGCCAATTCGGTTTCCATGCGCAGCGCGTCACTGCCAGAACCCATCGGATCAGCCGCTCGTTGGCGGGCATTTTCCGCCATCGCAGCGAGCCAGCCAACCTGCGTCTGTTGCAAATGGATCGACTCATCGGCGAGAGCCAGTTCAATCGCATCGTCGGCAGCCAGGGCACCGGCAGCGAGCAATGTGGCGCGGGTCGTTGCCACCTCGGCGCGTTGCAGGGCCTCCGCCTTGCGGCGTTTCGCCTCATACATACCGGGTTTCGGCAGGGCTTGCTCAACTCCGATGACGAGGTCGCCCTGATCCGCCCGCATCGATCGAGGCGCTGCCATCACGCCGAGGCCGACCATCGGATCGTCCCACAAGCGCAGGCTGTGGATGTCCAGCGCGGCGGCATCGGCGCGGAGTTTGCCGGCAACCACCGACGGGTGACTGCGGCTGGCTTCTATTCTTAATTGGGAAAGAAAATTCTCATTCAAGGGCTGTGGTTCGGCCGCGTGCAGCAGGCCGCCGGCCAGCACCAAACCGGCAATAAATTTTGCATGCATAAATCAATCGAGTCATAGGTTAAAAAACAAGTTAGGAACCTGTGCCATGACAACCCGCGACATAGCGGCGGAGATGGTTGGGCACAATACGTCTGTCTAGACGCTGACTCAGATGACAAAACTGCAATAGGCCACAGCCAGACTGACCTCGGCGTAACCGGCGTGGGCTGCGGTGGTGCCTGGTCCTGCTAGGGAGCCCGGCAAACCGTCGACCTGCTGCCCGATATCCGCAGAAACCCGTGTTTCGGCGGTTTTCATGGCCATGCCTTTGAGCAATCCACCTGGGTGGAGAGGTTGTGGCAAGGGCTTGTGGGCGGGCAACTCGTTTTTCGCGCAGCAGCAAGAGTGGCTGCCTGCGCAGCACTCACAGGTCTTGGCTGCCGCCGCCACAACTGGCGACGGGATCGCTCCACCCGGCAGCACTTGGGCCAACTGGAAAACCAGCCCGAGCAACACAGTGATGAAGGATTTTAGGGGCACGACTTATTTGGGACGCGCAAAGCTGCACTCTTATTCCAACGATGCACATCTAATTTCTCCCCGAAAGTCAAATTTCTCCAGCAACGGAAATCCACCACCTCGACAAAGGTCATCTCATGCCCATCGGCGGTCACAGATGCGCCGATACAAGACTCCTCATTCCGGGTCATGCCGCCCACAATGAACGCCTGAATCGAGACCGGACGGGTGAAATCAATTGGCAGCGGCCGTGATTCCAACGACTGCCTGTTTTTGTTCCGGATCCCACACCACGCACGGATCGCGAAAATCCCGCTCGCGGTGATTCGCATAGTGAGTCCCGTCAGGCCCGAACATGTCTTTGGGTTGTTTGGTCCAACTGATGAGATCCTTGCTGGTGGCATGACAGACAAACTCACGCCCGGCAGGATTCTCGGGATTCCAACTGGTATAAAACGCATGAAATGTTCCGTTGTGTTCGATGATGGACCCCGTGAACATGCAACCGCCCTCGGGGCCGGTCTTGTCAGCGGGATCGTGAAGGATGGCCGCAGGCAGGTTGCGCCAGTGGACCAAGTCTTTAGAGACAGCATGTTCCCAGTCGATATCGGCGTTGCCTGAGTTATTGAGCAAATAGAACACATGATACTCGCCCTTCCAATAGAACGGCATCACATCACCCATCGAACGTTTTTCCGGACAAAACCGCACCGAGGAAGACGACATTGTGCCGACATCGGGCGGCGCGGGCGGCGCGGGCGGCGCGGCAAGCATGCGCTTCGAGCACAGCAGCAGGGCGGCAAGGAGGAGAATTGAGGGTTTGTTCATATTGGTTGCCATGGGTTCCTGAGGTTGAATTTCATATCACCAGTCATCTGTTCTGAACGGCGAGGCGGGCAGGCCTTCCTTGTTATACAAATTGCAGCCTTCCGGGTTCATCG
>CAIQXC010000169.1 GCA_903875675.1 Akkermansiaceae bacterium | reverse complement strand
CCCTCGACATCGCGCAGCAGGAAAACGAGCCGGTGTTTCTCGTCCAATTGCACGAGCGCCTCGTCCAGCAGGCGACGGGTCTCGTTCTTTGGCACCAATTCTTCTGGCGAGTGCCGCCAGTCGGCGATGTATTCCGGGTGGGGAATCGACTCATCATCGTCCGGGCTTTCGGTTGCCGCTTCCAATGAAACGGTGTCCAAGCCGTCGCGTTTGCGGATGACTTTGAGTGCTGCATGAGTGGCAATGCGCATCAGCCAGGTGGCAAAGCCCGCCTCGCCCCGAAACCCGTCCAGATGCTCCAGCGCGCTCAGGAACGTTTGCTGGGTCACATCCTCGGCATCCTGTTCATGCCTCAGCATCTGCAAAGCCAGCGAGTACACCCGCCTTTCGTACCGATTGGCCAAGGTCTCGAAGGCAAACAACTCCCCCGCTTTGGCGCGCAGCACCAACTCGTCGTCAGCCGTATCCGAGGCCATGAGTTTTGTCATAGGAATGGGTTCACAGGATGGCATTGAACAAAGAGCCCACGAGCATGAGCCCGACGGCCACCACGCCGAAAAACGTGGCAATCAGGCGTGGCTTGAGCACCTTGCGCAGGATGATGGCTGTGCCATTCACAACCAGCCCGGGCGAATGTGATCGGTCTCAAGCAGATTCTCAACCTCATTCCTCGCGGAATCATCAATCAGCACGCCCTCAACACAGGGGTTGAAGCCAAAGCTAGAACATTCAGCGTCCTAAGCCATCTCTCGGCGATGCTCTTCGCCCAACTCTCCCACGCCTTTGCGCTCAACGATGGCTCTATTTGACGCCCACGGATGGAACCACGTAAACATGGACAAGCGCCTGATCGCTGCCGATGTATTCGACCTTCGCCTGGCTTGGGGAAACAGCAATCCGCAGGTGCCCAGAACTGCCGAGAATCACGCCATCCTTGTAGCCGTACTCGGCGGCTGACCGTGGCACCCTGCCGTTGCCCGGCGCGCCTGGTTGCGGGACATCCTGATAGACAATGCCATCAAGATCCTGTTTTGCGTACAGATGATCATGCCCGTGGAACACGATGCTGACCTTGTTCCTTACCAGCAGTTGATGGATCGGCGCTGTCCAACCGGGGCGATTCCGCGCAAACCCGTCCGTCCCATCGGGATTTTTGCCACCCCACTCATACCATGGAGCGGCTTCCGCCCCGCCCCGGCATTGGTCATCCGCGCCGCCGACCAGATGATGGATAAAGATGAATTTGAACTTCGCCTTGCTGGTTTCGAGGGTTTCCTTGAGCCATTGATATTGGTTAGTACCGAGTGTGCGGCTCCAGTTGTCCTTGTGACCGCGCTGTTGCTGGGTGAACCAGAACGGATCGAGCACGATGAACTGCGCATCTCCCCATTGCCATGCATAGTAATCCTGCAACAGGCCGGCTTCGGGATGCTTGTTGGCGTTGCCCGTGAAGAATCCGTCCGGAACCGGGTTGGGAAAATACCGCTTGCGCATCATGTTGGACCAGACGGCCAGGCTGTCGGACGCATCACCGCGTCCACGGGGGCTTTCGCCATCGTGATTGCCGAGCACGAGAAACAAGGGAACGGACTGGCAGGTTTGCCCGAAGTAGAACCGTTGCGCGAGATATTGTTTGGCGGCGGACTCCCGATCCGGGTGCTTCTCGGTCATGAAGGTGTCGCCCAGATCGACATGAAAGTCCGGCTTTTCACTCAGCGCGCTGGCCAGGGTTCGCTGATAGATGGCAGGGTCGGTGCGTTCGTCGAGATGCGAATCCGCGGTAATCGTGAACGTGAACGGATTGCCCGGCGGGCGGGCGGTGTGAAATGCGCACTCGGCACTGTGACCGCGCGCCGAACAGAATTGGTAACGATATTCGGTGTTGGGCTTCAGCGGCGTGAGCACAATTTCCACAGCCTCGCCTTTCTTGAACTGCCGTTTGGCGGTTTGGGTCTCCAGCTTGCCCGCTTCTGTTCCGTAGGCGAGCCAACCTTCCACATCATCGTAGCTCAGGACACTCACCGTAACCGATTTTGTGGTGGGCCGACCCAGAATCAGGTCAAACGGGTGCGCAGGAACATCATTGCACTTGGAGGTTTGGACGGGTTGCTTCGACCCACCCTTGCGCCCCGGTTTGTTCCCGGCACCCTGTGCGACTACAAGGCCGTAGGCCAGCAGCAAGAGGAACAGCGGCCGTCTCATTTGTCCTCCTTCCGTTCACCATCCCGCTTTTCCTGGGGTGGCCTGCTAGCGTCGTTTGCTTGGTTCGGGTCGTTCTGACCGCCGCCGCGTTTTTCACCGTTGCCACCTTTTCCTTGTCCGCCGCCTTGCCCGCGGCGTCCTTGTCGGTCGCCCCCACCGGGCGGGCGGTCACTGGGAGGACGACGCTTGGGTTGGACATCGAGTCCTTGGGCCGCGCGGTCGGTGATGGTTCCTTGCGGGGTCAGTTCGCGGCCTTTGAACGCGGGATGGTCCGCGCCATAGCGGAAGGCCCTGAACGCGGAGTTGGTCATCGGCAGAGCGTCGCCTAACACTTTCATCGCCCCATCGCGGGTGATTGGATTGATGTATTCCCATGCCAATTTGTTGTCGCTGG
>CAIQXC010000168.1 GCA_903875675.1 Akkermansiaceae bacterium | reverse complement strand
TGGAAAACACGGCTGACGTAGGGGCGGCGCGGGTTTGTGGCAAGACGTTTTTGACAGGAAATTTATTTCTGCAAGGATGGCGGCTTCGGCGGCGTAGGCAACGGCCATGAGCAAGGAAACATGGATTCCAAAATGCATTGCCGGGGCCTGCACAGGCGCGTTTTTCCTGTTAGGATTGACTGGACAAAGCCTGGCAGCGGCCCGCTGGAGCGAGGCGCAGGCGAACGAGTGGCAGGGGAAGCAGCCGTGGTATTTTGGTTTTAATTTTGTGCCGAGCACGGCGGTGAACGACACGGAGATGTGGCAGGCGGAGAGCTTCGACCTCAAGACGATGGACCGCGAACTGGCGTGGGCCGAGGGGCTGGGATACAACTCGTGCCGGGTGTTTGTGCAATTCATCGTTTGGCAGCAGGATCCGGCGGGCCTCAAGCGACGCTTCGAGCAATTTTTGGCGCTGGCTGCGAGCCACGGGTTGCGCGTCATGCCGGTGCTTTTTGACGACTGCGCATTTGACGCGAACCGCGACCCGTACCTCGGCAAGCAGGACGACCCGCTGCCGGGCACTTCAATCGCCCGTTGGGTGCCGAGTCCCGGCCTGAAGCGAGTGACGGACCGGGCGGGGTGGCCGGAGTTGGAAAAGTATGTGAAGGATTGGGTCGGCAGCTTTGGGCATGACCCGCGGATTGTGCTGTGGGACTTGTACAACGAGCCGGGCAATTCCGGCATGGGCAACAAGAGCCTGCCGTTGGTCGAGGCAACGTTCGAGTGGGCGCGACAGGCTGCGGCGGAGCAACCCCTGACGATCGGAGTGTGGGGCGGCACGAAGGAACTCAGCGACAAGCAAATCGAGCTTTCGGACGTGGTTAGTTTTCATTTTTATGGCGACAAAGCCGGGATGCAGGCACGGATCGCCGAGTGCAAAAAGCAGGGGCGGCCAGTGGTTTGCACCGAATGGATGGCACGCACCCTGGGTGCCAAGTACGAGTCTGAGTTGCCGCTATTCAAGGGCGAGAAGGTCGGCTGCTTCAATTGGGGCCTGGTCAACGGTCGCACCCAATGCCAGTACCCGTGGGGCTCGCCCAAGGACGCGCCAGAGCCAAGCGTCTGGTTCCACGACCTGCTGCGCCGCGACGGCTCACCCAAAAACCCCGACGAGGTCGCCTTCATCCGCAAATTCACCAACGCGCCCGGCGTCCAACGCCTCAAGCCGTTGCTGGATTACCCGGTGCGCGACACCTGTGTATGCCTCGGCCCGGACCAAACGTATTACCTCACCGGCACCACCGGCGCGCCAGTCTGGTGGAACACCAACGAGGGCGTCCGCATCTGGAAATCCAAAGACCTCCAATCGTGGGAACCCCTCGGCCTCGTCTGGTCGTTCGACAAAAACCTGACCTGGCAGAAAAAAGTCGGCGATCAACAGGCGGTTTGGGCACCCGAGCTCCATTACTTCAAAAATACCTTCTGGATTGCTTACTGCATCAATTATCCGCAAGGCGGCACCGGCATCCTCAAAAGTACCTCGGGCAAGGCCGAGGGGCCCTACGTGGACATCAAGCCCGACGGCCCGCTGACGAATGAGATCGACAGCTCGTTGTTTTGTGATGACGACGGCAGCGTGTATTTCGTCTTTCAAAACGGAAAAATCGCCCGCATGAAGGACGACATGAGCGGCTTGGCCGAGGCCCCCAAATTGCTCAAACCCTCCAATGCCGATCAGGTCGGCTTTGAGGGCGCGTTCGTCTTCAAGGCCCACGGGCGCTACTTTTTGTCCTGTGCCGACTTTATCGACGGCCGCTACCATTGCTTCGTCGCGAGTTCCGATTCGCTCGCCGGCCCATACGGCCCGCGTTTCCTCGCGGTGCCTCATGGTGGCCACAACCTGTTCTTCCACGACGCCAAGCAACAATGGTGGAGCACCTTCTTCGGCAACGATGGCGATGCTCCGTTCAAAGAGCGTGCAGCCATTCTGCCCATCGAGTTTGGCATCGACGGCGAGCCCAGACCCATCCGCAGCATTCCGCTTCGCTTCGGCCAACCTTGATGCCACCGATTCAAGCTCAGCCCACCCAGGAAAAATGCATATCCGATTCCGCATTACATATATTGTCACAAGTTGTAACCGATGGCTCTCCAGCCTGAGAAATCAGCGTCCAAGCTCAAAAGGCCACGAGTCGAGCCCGCTTCCCCCCCTGAACAGCAGAGCAAGTTCGTTTGACGCAGCGGCTGATGTCCCTTATGTATTGGGTTTGCGAGGTGCCCGACGAGGCCAGCCGCGCGCAGGTTTTGCCATCACTGCCCATGAACGCCACGGTTCCGACGCGCGCCAACGCGGATTTGCTCGAAGAAAATTACGCCCGATGGCGTGAGAACACTCGCTTGGTGACGCCCGAGTGGTCGGCATTTTTCGAGGGGTTCGAGCTTGGTGTGGCGCAGCTTCAACGACCGGTTGGATCGACGGCGTCCATGGGCGGGTGTTCGGTGGGTGGCGAGGAGTTGGCATTTGCGGGAAAGGTTGGCGGATTGATCGAGAACTACCGCGTGCAGGGTCACACACAGGCGTGGATCAACCCGCTGGATGAGGGTCCGCCAGCGCGCAACCCCCAGCTGGAAAGCGGCCGATTGGAAGTGAGTCAGGCGGACTTGGCGCGGGTGGTGTCCCATCCGTCGTTTTGCCGTGGGGGGTCCATGAAACTGGGCAAATTGCTCGAATTGCTGGATGCGATTTATTCTGGCAGCATGGGTTTTGAGTTCATGCACATTGGCGATAGCGCGGTGCGGGAGTGGCTGAGAGAACGCATTGAGGGCCGAGCCACGGAGGCCGCCGAGTCGCCGGAGCGGATGGCCGACGCTCTTCGATGGTTGTTAGAAGCGGAGGCATTCGAGCAATTTTTGGGGCGAAAATTTTTAGGTGAGAAGCGGTTTTCGCTAGAAGGCGGAGAGGGAGCGATGGTTGTGCTCAATGCGATCTTGGAAAGCAGTCCGGCCGCCGGGGTTTCCGAGATTGAGATGGGCATGTCACATCGTGGGCGGCTCAATGTGCTGGCGAACTTCCTCCGCAAGACGCTCACCACCATTTTGCTGGAATTCACACCCAACTTTGTGCCCGAAGTGGTGGCCGGCGATGGCGATGTGAAATACCACCTCGGTTACGAAAATATCCGCGAGTTGGCCGATGGCAAGGTGCGCGTCAGCCTCGCCGCCAACCCGAGTCATCTTGAAGCCGTTAATGCCATCGTCGAGGGCAAGGCCCGTGCCCGCCAACGCATTCTAGGTGATGACGCGACGGGGACCAACCGCAAGCGAGTGCTGCCGCTGCTGATTCACGGCGACGCGGCGTTTGCCGGCCAAGGGTCGGTGGCGGAGGTTCTCAATCTTTCACAACTGCCGGGCTACCGGACCGGCGGGACGCTCCATCTCATCATCAACAACCAGATTGGATTCACCACTGATCCGGCAGACGCCCGTTCATCGGCCTATGCCACCGATGTGGCAAAGATGATTGAGGCACCGATCTTGCACGTGAATGGCGAGGACCCGATGGCGCTGCACTGGGCGTCACGCTTGGCCCTCGAATTCCGTCAGAAGTTTGGCCGCGATGTGGTCATCGACATGCTGTGCTATCGCCGCCAAGGCCACAACGAGGCGGACCAAGCAGCCTTCACACAGCCGCTGGTGGCTAGAAAAATTGCTGCCCGTGAGACGTTTGGCCAGATTTACAAGCAGCAACTCGTGGCCCGCGAATCTCTCAGCCAGGAGGAGGTTGATGCCATCGAGCAAACGATTTGGGATAAGTTGGAAGCCGGCTATAACAAAATGATGGAACTCAGCGCTAGCGGCGAGCGCACGGCCTTCAGTGGATCCACGGCCATCATCCAGCCGCCGTACTCCCACGCGCCGGTGGCCAGTGGCATCAGCCGTGAGCAACTCCAGCAACTCGGACGGGCCCTGACCTCGCTGCCAGACGGATTCCACATCAACCCCACCCTCGCCAAACGCTTTATCCCGCGCCGCATCCAAGCCCTCCAAAACGGCGGCCCCTACGATTGGGCGTTCGCTGAAGCGTTGGCCATCGGCTCGTTGCTCATGGAACAAACGCCAGTGCGCTTGTCCGGGCAAGACAGCCGGCGCGGCACGTTTTCCCAGCGCCACGCGGTATTTTACGATTCCCAAACCCGCGAGCGCCACATCCCATTGGAGCAAATCTGCCCCGGGCAAGCCCGGTTTTGCGTGTATAATTCGTCGTTGTCCGAGTTTGCAGTGTTAGGCTTCGACTACGGTTACTCCCTGGGATATCCGGCGATGCTGACGCTGTGGGAGGCGCAGTTCGGCGATTTTGCCAACGGCGCGCAAGTGGTCATCGATCAATTCATCGCCAGCGCGGAATCCAAATGGCAAACGCCCAGCGACATCGTGCTGCTGTTGCCGCATGGCTACGATGGAATGGGGCCGGAACACTCGAGCGCCCGCCTCGAGCGATTCCTCCAGCTCTGCGCCGGCGACAATCTGGTCGTCGGCAACTTCACCACGCCCGCCCAATTTTTCCATGCCCTGCGCCGCCAAAAACTAAGCCCCTGCCGGAAACCGCTCATCGTCATGACCCCCAAAAGCCTGCTGGCCCGGCAGGAAGCCGTCTCCGGGGAGGCTGACTTTCTTGCTGGCACCTGCTTCCAGGAAATCCTACCGGACCCTGACAGCCAGATCGATCCGGGTGCCGTTGATCGGGTCATTTTCTGCAGCGGCAAGGTGTATTACGACTTGTGTTCCCAGCGCAAGCAGGCGGCTTCCACCCGCGCGGCGATCCTCCGCTTGGAGCAACTCTATCCATTCCATACCGGCTTGCTCGAGACGTTGCTGGCCCAATTTCCCAATGCCAGCCGCTTTGTTTGGTGCCAGGAAGAACCCGCCAACATGGGGGCCTGGACCTACGTCGCCCCCTTGCTCGAAGCTGTGCTGGGCACCAAAATCCTCTATGCCGGGCGCATTGCCGCTGCGAGCCCCGCATCCGGATCCAAGACCAACCACGTCCGCGAGCAACAGGCGCTGCTCAGCCAGGCATTCACAATCTAACACCTCCCCTTCCCTTTCATGCTCATCGACGTCACCGTTCCCGCAGTGGGCGAATCCATCAGTTCCGCACAGGTTGCCCACTGGCACAAGTCCTCTGGCGAAAGGGTCCGCAAGGGCGAGCCACTCGTCACCCTGGAAACCGACAAGGTGTCCAATGAACTCGCAGCCACCAGCGATGGTCGCCTTGAGATCCTCATCGCCGATGGCCAGGAAGTCCCCATCGGCACCGTGATCGGCCGCTTGGATACTGCCGGAAATGCCAGCCCGTCCAGCCCGTCCAGCCCGTCCAGCCCGATAGAGTCTGCTGACGAGACGATGCCTGCTGACGAGACGATGCCTGCTGTGGCCGCCGACGAACGCAGCACGCGTCGCCCGATGTCGATGTTGCGCCGAAAAATTGCCACCCAGCTCGTCAATGCCCAGCAAACGGCGGCCATTCTAACGACTTTTAACGAAGTGGACATGAGTGCGATCATCGAGATGCGGCAGCAAGCCCAGGAAAGGTTCCTCAGTCGGCACGGTGTGAAGCTCGGCTACATGGGATTTTTCGTCAAAGCGGTGGTACTGGCGCTCAAGCAGGTGCCAGCGATCAACGCCCGGATGGATGGAGATGATATTGTGGAGCATCACTATTACGACATTGGGGTGGCCATAGGCGGTGAGAAAGGGCTGGTGGTACCGGTGCTGCGGGCTTGCGACAGCCAGTCGCTTGCGGGCATTGAGCAAGACCTCGTCGGCTATGCCCAAAAAGTGCGCGCCGGGAAAATCGCCCTGGCAGACTTGCAGGGCGGCGTTTTTACCCTCTCCAATGGCGGGGTGTATGGCTCACTGCTCAGCACTCCCATCCTCAATCCTCCCCAAAGCGGCATCCTCGGTATGCACTCGATCCAAGACCGCCCGGTCGCACGCAACGGCCAGATTGTCATCCGCCCCATGATGTACCTGGCCCTCAGCTACGACCACCGGCTCGTCGATGGGCGCGAGGCTGTCACCTTTCTCAACCACGTCAAGGCAAGCCTCGAAGCGCCCATTCGGCTATTGCTGGATGTCTGAAGTGGCTCCCCTCCCCCCCGCATGAATAAATAAATTTCTTTGTGGGATCATTGTTGACAAGTTGCTGGGATTCGTTCATATCCCGCGTCCCGACAATCTGCGGAACCAACCAACCAAAACACAACGAATCGCATGCGTGGAGTGATCATGAAAAAAGGAGAGCCTGTCGATCGGGCTCTCAAGCGCCTCAAGACAAAACTCGATACCGAAGGAGTGCTGGAAGAAATCCGGCGTCGGCGCTCATTTGAAACCCCCACCGAGCGCAGACAGCGCAAGCTCCGCACCGCTTCCAAGCGCAATAAAATCCGCTGGCGCTACACGTCCGGTACCGGATCCGCCCACAACACCGAAAAAGTCGAACTCGCCGATTGATTTTCACAGTTCCGCAGGTCGGTAACCAAACGGGCACCTCCCGGTGCCCGTTTTTTTGTGCCTAGGACGATTGCGTCTCGCCGCAGGCCCGCTCCACGTGGTGCAACATCCGAGGTGTCTTGCAGCGGCGTGTCTTATGACCGCCGAATGCTTGCTTTCCGTCAAATAATATCCTTGACAGTTTGCCAGCCAAGAGATTAGCCTTTTCTTGTTAGATCAACTTGCGGATTTCTAGCAATTTTTGCGAACTTCTGAAGACCCTAGAAAATCCAACATACGCTCGCTAAATCGACCCGAAAAACAGGAAGAACATCATCATGAAAACCACGCGAATCATCAGTAACAGCCGAGCCACCAAGTGCCGGATCATTCTTGCAGTAGCGGTGCTGGCATCGCTGGAGGTGACACCCACCAACGCGACGCTCGAGACCGTGTATGATTTCACCTTCGAAGGCGACGCTGCTCCGGCTGGCTTCTCGGTGGTCGGCAGTGGCACGGCGTCGTTCAGCGACGGACAAATCCACCTTGATGGTGCCTGCGCTCTCGAAGGGCCCACCCCGGGACAGGCGCTCTACAACGGGAGTACCCTGTCCGGCCCAGCGGATGATTTTGGGATGGAGATCATGTTTACGCTGCACTCAACTGAGCCCCCATTCGGCTTCTTGCTGTCGGATAACAACGGCGCGAACCATGGTGCGGCGCTGCTTTATGATGGCGGAAGCAAGTTTTTGGGAGGCTTATCCATGAACGCCTTCGAGTATTTGTCAGCCACCGCAGCAAGCACTGGAATAGAAGTTAGAATGGCCTATGTGAGATCCGGTGGTACCACCGCAATCTATGTGAACAACGTTCTGGCGACGACAACAGGCGCTGGTTTAACGGCTTGGCCTACGCTGTTGACGATTGGTGCCAACAGAGACAATTCGGGAAATTTGGAGGGCTTTATAAACGCATCTATCCGCAAGGTCCGCGTATTCACATTTGCCCCGGGCCAGTTCAACCCGAGCAGCGACTTGTTCACCGAAACGTTTACCTGGGGCGGTGGCAATTCCACTTGGAGCGATCCCAGTGCAATCGGTTGGAACGGCGGCCCACCATTCACCGGCGACTCCGCCATCATCAACAGCGGCACCGTCAGCTTCGCCCAACATGATACTTTCGGAAACGACGGCACGAGCACTTCCGCTAACATCCATCTCAATGGCGGCACACTGGCCTCTGCCGGTTGGTTTAACACCATCTGGAATCTCGATCAGAACGGCGGCACCCTGCTGTGCAATGGCGGTGCTTATCCCCAGTTTCCAGCATTCCAACTCGCCGGCACGCTCACAGCTAGCGGAAGTAACAGCATCAACGTCGGCTCCGGTGATAACAATATCATCAATATCGGCGGCAATGGCAACTCCACACTGACTGTTAGCACCCCGACTGTCACCGACAGCCTGATTGTAAACGCGCCGCTCCAAGATAGCCGCTATGGTCCCAATTCTTTGACCAAGACGGGCTTGGGCACGCTGACGCTCAACGCAGTGAATGCCTACACCGGCGACACCAGCGTCATCGACGGCACGCTGGCCATCGGTGAGAATGGCGTGTTCGCCGTCGGCTCCTCCTTCGGCAGGGCGAGCACGATGGTCATCAACAGCGGTGCCGTGGTCAACGCGGGGGGCAGCGGCGGCACGGTCACCGCCACCTATATTGGCGGGAAAATCAATAACACCGGCACCGAGGGCGTGGGCACGCTCACGATCAACGGCGGTATTCTCACCGTGGCTGCCGGGAGCGCTACCGGCACCAATGGAGATTGCACCCATGTGTGGCTCAACCCGTATGGAGGAACCGGCAGCACGATCAACCTCAACAGCGGCACACTGAGCAGCGCCAGACCCATCGCCAACGGCAGCGGAGGTGAGGCGTATTTCAACTTCAACGGCGGCGTGCTGCAAGCCGCCGACGACATCAACCTCTTGGATAACGCCGGTACCTTGACCGTCAACCTCATGGCTGGCGGAGGAACGATCGACACGAACGGATTCCTTGTTAGTGTGCTTCCGTCCATCAGCGGCAGCGGCAGCCTGACCAAGACAGGAACCGGTCTGCTGGTGCTCACCGGGACTAACGGTTTTTCCGGCGATATCTCCATCAACGATGGCACACTGGCTGCCGGTGCTGCCACTGGCGGTATCGACCCGGTCACCAGTCCGCTCGGCAATCCGTCCGTCTCCCGAACCCTTACGATCGGTGCCTACGGCACGCTCTGGTTCACGGCGCATGACGTGCTGGGCAACGCAGCCACTGCGCCGGCGGCGAGCGTTGTGATCGATGGCGGAAGGGTGACAACCGATGGACATTTGAATTCATTCAATTCGCTGACACTGACCAATGGCGGCAGTGTGACGGGCGACAACAGTTCCGGTTTCGGCTATGGCTATAATCTCAACGGCACGGTCTATAGCACCGGCATCACCACTAACACCATGGGTGGTGCCAATTTCTATCTTAACAGAATCACCGGGAACACCCCCTTCGATGTGGCTTCCGGCTCAACCCTGCTGGTTTCAAGCCCGGTCATCAATAGCTGGGATAACATTGCCGCCGGCATCACCAAAGCCGGTGCTGGTACCCTGTCCTTGACCGGTCCTATCACTTACAGCGGCAACACCACCATCACCGGCGGAACACTCTCGCTCGGTCAAATCAATCCTAACAGCGAGTCCTCGACGGTTTCCATCAGCGTTGCTGCGGGTGCCAAGCTCGATCTGGCGTTCACCGGCACCGAAGCAGTTAGCAAGTTATTCATTGACGGTACCCAACAACCCGCTGGCAACTACACCCGCTTGAATCCATCCGGGGCCTTCACCGGCGGCGGCACGCTCAACGTTATTTCCGGGCCTGCGGGCTTCGTCGGTTGGATCGCCGGCACCTTCGCCAACGGCGGAACCGTCCCGACCGGCCAGCAGGGCATGGGCGATGATCCGGACCACGACGGCGTGATCAACCTGATAGAGTACGCTATCGCCGGGCTCGACCCGACGGTCTCTAACGGATCTATCGGCACCTTAACCACCAACACCCTCAGCTACACCAAGCGCCAGCCGATCGCCACTGACATCACCTATGTGATCGAAACCTCGCCGGATTTCAAGACGTGGACGCCGCAAGTCACCCACGGCCCGGACAACACCGACGCCACCATCACCTATACCCTGCCCGCCGGCCAAGGCCAACTCTTCGGCCGACTCCGCGTGGAACAATAGTCCTAACGAATCAAAAAACTCTGAAGTCCTTGGAAAGCCAAAGTTGCTGTCGTCAGGTCAAGTTTTCTGCACTTGTGTGTTCAAGTCTCCCCACTAACTTCCGGCCAAGTTAGTCTCGTCGTTGTCAGCCCATCGGCGGTGCAAGCTCCTGATCAGCTTGAATTAAAACGTTCATTTTCAAAGAGTTATCAAACCAGCCATCCCCCCCCTGCCGTTCCCAGTGTCCTTGTGAAGGAGTCAAGTTTCCCAGAACCGAATTGATTGACGCTTGTTGATTTTTCAAGTGAGCTTGGCTCGTGCTGAATCTCGTGTCCAAGCTCACATCAGAAATCAACGTTCATCAATCGGCAATCATCAATCGTTCGACTGAGCTCACTTAACATTCCTCAATCAAACCGGTTCTAAAAATCTGACTGTGCTCCATCAAACATCCAAACGTCTGCGGTCATGCGTGCTGATTGCAACCACAGCTGTCCTCGCATGGTCTGCCCCTTGCCTGCGGGCTGCGGACCAAGTCACCTTCAGCTCGCTTTTGGCGGAGATGGTGGACCGCTCGGTGGTCACCCATCCGGCGGCATTTCCCTACCGATCGCTGGAGGCAAGTAGCTATGACCGGGCCTCAGTCACGCCGACGGATCCCGCCGGATGGTTTGCTAACAGCGATTCGAACCAAGTCATCCGCTACGAGACGAACCAAGGCAGGACCGAAGCGGTGATGATGGAGCACACCGGCCCCGGCGTGATCACCCGCATCTGGACGCCGTATTTCTACTTTGACTATAACAACCGAGTCGGAACCAATCTCCGATTCTATATCGATGGCGAAACCACGCCGCGCCTGACCGCCAATCTAATCGATCTGGTTCGCGGCAACGGACTGGTGCCAACTCCCTTTGGGCAAGCCACCACGCGGGCCGGCTGCCTTTACCTGCCGATTCCGTTCCGCCAAAGCATCAAGATCACCCAGGAGAGCGCGGCATTTTACTATCAAATTCACTACCGCTCCTATGCTGCTGGAACCACGATCGAGTCGTTTAATCCGTTATTCCTAACGACCTATCATACACTCATCCAGAGCACCGGGGCGGAATTGACCAACCCGGCTGCCTTCACGGGCGGATTGGAGGTCCCTTTCAACCAAGCGATTGCAGCCCGCCAGAGCGCATTGGTAGAACTGCCGTCTGGTCCATCCGCAGTGCGCCACCTGCAATTCCGACTGCAGGCGTCCAACCTTGCCCAGGCGTTGCGCTCTACGGTGTTGGAGATGAGCTTCGACGACGAAACCACAGTTTGGTGTCCGATGGGAGATTTTTTCAGCAACGTCAATGGAATCGATCCCTATCACATGTGGGAGCGTGACGTGCAGGCCGACGGCACGATGATCTGCCGCTGGATCATGCCCTATCAAACCCGGGCTAACATTCGCATTCACAATTTAGCCAACACTCCAGTAAGCGTGGCGCTGCTAGCCCGCATCGGGCCGTGGAGTTGGGGTTCCGATACCTTTCATTTCCACACTCATTGGTGGACCGACGTGCCCTGCGCTCCCCGCCCGCCGCGTGACATGAACTTTATCGAGGTGCAGGGATCGGGAATCCACGTCGGCGACAGCTTTATCGTGCTCAATCCGCTGTGGTCGTGGTGGGGCGAAGGCGATGAAAAGATCTATGCGGATGGCGACCTCAATCCACCGGCATTTCCATCGCAATTTGGCACCGGCACGGAGGATTATTATGGCTGGGCTGGGGGCGTGGTGCCGACCCGGGCCGATGAGTTCAGCGCACCCTTCGCCGCGAATGTCCGCGTCGGCGGCCAGATCCGAGACTGGTCGGGCGAACCTTACACCCACGGCTACAACATCTGTTCGCGCAGCCGAAGCCTCGATGCCATTCCTTTTACGAACCATTTCAAGTTCGATATCGAAGCCTTTAACATGATCTCCACTTCGGACGCATGGCTGCAATACGCGCTGGTCTCGCACTGGTATGGCGCACCTGGCGTGACCCACAATCGCCCTCCCCTGCCAAGTGCCGCCGCCGCAGCGGTTCCGCAAACCGAGGATGTGGCGGCCTTCGCCGCCAACGGTGGCGGAACCGGAACCGTGGCTCCTCAGATTGCCTCGGACTATCGCTTCCCGGGCACCGCTGCTGCCACCCTCAGCGTGCCGGTTACTAGCAGCGGCGCGGCATCTCCAGCCTTGGCCTTTCGTTACTCCGGCGACACCCAACCGGTCTATGTGAACCTCAATCCTAACGGAGGATCAGTCACGGGTTTCCCTAGCACTTCAGCAAGTTTCACTGGCAGCGGCTATCTAACGTCAGGCAATGGCGGCGGCCAGTTATCCATGGAGACCGGCGGATCGTTCGGAGTGGAAACTTGTGCCCGCATCGATTCCATCGACGGATTCGATTTCATCTGGAGCAATGGCGAAGGCGGCGGTGCCTTGACATCTGGTCCCATGACTGGCCTGGGGCTCTTCGTCCAGAACGGCAAATTCAATGTGATTGGCCACGGACAATCCATCACAGCGTCCCAAGCCTCTGTAACGCTCGAAAAATGGACACATCTCGCGGTGATCCGCGATGGCGGCGTGACCAAGCTTTATGTAAATGGCGTGCTCGACACACCGGCCGCAGCAAGTTTCGCCAGCACCTCTGGAAATCCAGGCGGCAGTCTGGATATCGGCGGCGCCCTGAACGATGGAACGAACGGTTCTCTGCACGGCCAGGTCGCCTTCCTCCGTTATTTCACATTTTCGCCCGGATCGTTCAACCCCACCACCCACCTCTCACTCACCTCCCCGCAGCCGCAACCCGTGTCGCCTCCCAGCGCATTTTCCGCGTGGATTGGCACCTTCAAGCAACTCGCTCTAGCAGACATGGCCGCCACTGCCGACCCCGATGGTGACGGGGTGCCGAACTTCATCGAGTTTGCACTCAAAGGCGATCCAACGGAAGCTTCCTCCAAAGGTCTCACCGCCATCTCGACGCCGGACCTAACTGGGCCGACCGGGCAGGAATTGGCGCTCACTCTCGCCGTGCGTGCTGGAGCCCGGTTTTCCGGCAGTCCAGCACCGTCCGCCACCATTGATGGCGTCCGCTACACGATTGAAGGAAGTATGGATCTTGATTGGTTTGAAGTGAGCGTGATCGAAGCGCCGATCGCCCTCGCCCCATCCGTCACCGGGCTGCCTGATCTGAGCGGCACTGGCTGGGAATACCACACCTTCAGTCTCCAAGCCTCCAAGGGACTCGCGGGCAAAGGATTTCTCCGCGTAAAAGTCAACCTTTTCCCCTTCACCAAGTGATGACATAGCGCCCAGCCTTTGGCATGCCGAAGTGCAGGATGAGCCGGCCATCATCCATCGTGGTTTCCAGCGGGCCGAGGTCGGCGCTGGTACCTTCGGCGAGGGCTTGGACGTGGACGCGGGAAAGGTCCGCTTGCGGGGCTAGGGCCTTCAAATCAAGACTGGCACGAAACACCCGCCCACGTGGATAGGGAAACACAGTCAGTTGCTTTGGCTCGCGCTGGATCATCAGTGCGCCGTCGGTGGCCACCTTGCCGAAGTCGATCCAGGTTCCTGCCGGATGGGTGTGCGCCGTAAAATCGATAGGCTGGGCGGTGGCGACACCAGCCTCTGCCACCGGATTCTCGCGGCGGATGCCGGTGATTTTCCCGCCCTCTCGATCTAACATAAGCCGTGCCAACAGCACCCGGCCGGCGCGGTCGGTGATGCCGGTGAGGGGCAGTCGCTGGCCCTGATAGAGGCCGATCGTCAGGTCGAACCAATCGCGGTCGGCTGGGATTTCCATCTCGTACGGGCCGTCGATGATCACCTCGCCGGGCTGCCATTTGCCGGTGGGTTTGGCCAGCGGGTGATCCTGTTGAAATGCGATATGATCGGGGTTGGCGACATCCGGATGAGTGCCGTGCACAAAACATTGATACTCCCCACCCGCAACCTCGCCAACCCGCCATTCATAGGTGACGCGTACACGCTTGCCGCCTAAGTAGGTGAACTCCTTCAAGCGCGGCTCAATGTCACGCTTCGTCCGCCGCAGGCCCGGGTCGAACCATGTGCGGGTATCGGCAAAACAATACTCCGGACAATCCGCGAAATCCGCGATTTTCCCATCTATCAACTCGGTGGCAACCCAGGTATCCGGTCCGGCAGCCAGGAACCCCCACTGCGGCAGCACCACCGCATCACGCCCCGGCACCCCAACAACATTCCACGGTTGCGCACTCCAGTTAACCCACACCGTTAGCCCGTTGTCATAGCGAACACGCTGGCGTGAGGTGTCACCACCTAGCAATGCAAGCCCGCCGGAAAGGAAGCGGCCTGCCACCTCGTAGCGGATTTCCACGGCTTTGGCGCTGGCATACAAGCGTTGGACGGGATGAACCAGGTGGTGCTCGCGGATGATTGCCTGGACATCTGATGTTAGGGCGTTGCCGATGAATCCGGCGTGGCCGTAGGCGATCTCCATGGCGCGATACTTATCTAGCTGAAAAACACTACCTGCATTGATTCCCCACTGGGTTTGCTCACCGCTGCGCAGCCAGCGTTCGTAATACCCCATGCCGTGATTGACCATCTGCGGGTGCAGCTTGAGCAAGTCAAACTCTAGCAACGGCATGTGATCTTCGCCGCCCTGAACCTGGGCCTCGACGCCGTCACAGCGGCCCGCCCAGTAGAAATGATTGGCACCCTCGCCAAACAGCGGACCTCCGTGGGTATCTCGCTCGAACTGGAATAAATCGACGTCCTGAGCCACCTTGAAGCGTGCGAGAGCGGCGGTTGACAAGCCGTTCTCATGATCGAGTTGGTGCCAAGGCGGCACGCAGGTATGGACGTCCAGATAGGCGGCGGTGGTGCCGTAGCGTTCATGGGCTGCAGGAGAGTTTTGGCGGGCGAAGCCGAGTGCCCGATTGCATTTCAAACCATAACTCTGCACACCCGTGCCTGGGTTGAACCACGCCAAACTAGGCTTGCCATCCGCCTGCAACACCCTTGCAGACGGATCATAGGATGGTGCATCCGGATAGAGGTCAATGTAGTTCTCGTGCAGCGCCCACAAATACCCACATTCCCGGGCCGCCTGTCCGTAAGCCCGTAAATCGTCCTCGCTGCCGTAAACCGGGTTGGCCGGTAAATGATCGGGCAACTTCACATCATATCCGAAATGTTGCCAATCGTGCTGGATGATCGCCAAATGATCCACCCCGTTGTCCTTGAGCTCGCGCAAAATAGCCGTGTCTCCAGCATAGCGCCCGCCATGATGGCCCCACACGTCCAGCATGATGCGCGGTGCCAGTTGGCCAATAAAGGGCGAGGGCGGATTGGGGATGTTAGGTAACACCTCTGCCAACTCCGGCGAAACGGCGATGTACCCGGATTCGCACAATGGTTGGCGCGTGCCGTCGATTTTCATCTCATAAACCGCCCCGGCTTGCGGACACCGCGAGGAATTCGACACCGTCCAATCGAGGTACCGACAAATGAACACACCCTGAGCCGATAGAAACTCGGCCCGACCTGCCAGATAGGGCAGATCCAGCTGTTGGCGCAGTCCAGCCGCCGCCTGACCCAGCGTGAACGAATCAATCACTGGTGTGGTGCAGCGCGCCGCCACCCTCAGGGCCTTGCCCTGGATTTGATAGGTCCACTCGATCCGCAGCGCCCGGCCATCCACCTGATATTCCCACTCCGCCACCAACTCCGCGCCGCGCGGAGTGATGGC
>CAIQXC010000167.1 GCA_903875675.1 Akkermansiaceae bacterium | reverse complement strand
TGTCGCTGGCATTGGGCAGCAGGCTGTCACCCCCGGCCGGGTGTTTGACGAAACTGTAATCAAACGGGGAATTGACTGGGTTGGAAGTCCCACCGTAGTGGCGGCTGATCGTGGTTTCCACCACGTCCTTGCCACCCATGGCGGTGTAATCGACGAACGGGCTGGATTGCACAAACCCCTTCGCTGCCAGATGAGTCCGGCTGGCCATCCGCGCCCCGAAAATGGTCGATAGAAACGGCACCGGGTTACTCAAGCATTGGCTCAGTGTGCCCTCGGCGAGTTGGGTCAGCGGCGTGTACACGACGTTGGCAACGGCCGGAGTGTACACCATTCGATAGGCCAGGTCCCAGCTGCCACCGACCGACATATCGAGATAGATGCCGACCCCGCTGGCACCGTAGTCATTGTAAGCCGAGTCGAATTTGGCATCTGCGCGCAGGCTTGAGCCGCTGGGCAACGTCTGGGCGTTGCCAGAGTTGTCCAGAACACGGAAAAAATGTCCGCCGCCGCTGCGGTAGCCGACGGCCAAGGAGATGGACGATCCGGAATCCACGGGGGTCGAGTTGTTTGGGCTGAAGAGACGGGTTTCGCCGGGGCGCAGGATGAAGGCGTCAGGGATTTGGTAGCTCAGCGAACCGGACCCGAGCGACGGGCTGTTATTCGAGCTGCCGCCCATCACGGCATTGTAGTTGCTATTGGTGACGCCGTTAATCGTGTAGCGAAGGGCGACGGGCAGCGGGCATGGAATGCCGAAAGTGAGAGCCGGAGCGTTGATCTCCACACTGTAAGGATTCCACATCGTGATCACCGGCGTCAGTAGCAGGCGCGGCTCAAGTTTGGTGGCATCCGACGGCACCGTCCCCGCACTGTGCGAAAGTACCCACTGCATCCGCGCAATGACCGGCAGGATGCGCACCCGGTGGAGGAAACCGTAGCTATCCCCGGTGATAGACACCGCTTGGATCGGCAAGGTCATCCGGCCGCTGCTGCTGGCATTGATCCGCTTGTACATGGTGACGTAGTCCACCAGATTGGCCCAACTGGCGACCGCGCCATGTTGATAGATCGGGATCGTGTCGCCGCCGCGGTAGCTGGCCCACGGATAGAACATGGAACCGGCCGGCACGGCATTGCCCGGGGCGGGACGCGTGTACTTGACGTCCGTCGTGGCGTTGAGCCGGAACAGGGGCAGGCCAGACGTCGGCTGAGCATCCCACTTTTCCGTCAGCAGCGAGAAATCCTTGCGCCACGAGCCGGTGGCCGTGTTCGTCAGGAGCCCGACCGATACCGTCGAGAGGTCATGGAAAAACTCGCGAGAAGTGGTTAGAGCACCCTTGGTGGCGATCAGGTCCACTTCCGGCAGGGTGATCACCTTGGCCGCTGGCGTGGCATCCTTCAACAATGGGTCCAAGCGAAAGGGCGCGGGGTCGGCCACCGCATGGGACTTGGCCAGCACCGCCCAGCGGGCCGGCGAACTGCCCGAATCGGGCTTGTAGGGCTGCGGCAAATGCGCCTTCTGGTTTTCGCCACCGATCCACCATGCCACCGCTCCTTTCTGGCGCGGGTTGGCTACCTGGGTCGGCTGCAAATGAATCTCCAGCTTCTCGCGTCCGGTGCCCGTGCCGATCGTGCCACTGCCCACCAGCACAACCTTACCTACGGTTTCGGTGGTATCGGGCAGCGTCGCGGGGTCCTCGATATTGACGGACGTCAACCACGCCACGAAGCGCTTTTTCTTCTCGCTGCTGTAATTGCTGCCGGGTGGGCGCGGGCGGCCGGCAAATGCGCCACTGGTTTCATGGTCACTCCCCTGCCAACTCTTCCACACCCCCAGCAGCGGCGGGCTGTTCTCCGAAAGAATGTCGGCCCGTGCCGTCACCCGCGTGTCCAATCCCACTTGCCTCTGCAACTCGCCCAGCGCCAAAATCATTGACATCCGGGCGTTGGCCCGCGCCGTGGCCATCGCCTCGCCCTGTGCCGACTCCCGCAGCGAAATGCCCGAGAGCGTGAGCAGTCCGACCACCAACAGTGTCAGCAATACCATCAGCGCAAGAGTGATGATCAAGGCAAAGCCTGGTCGTGCGCGGCGTTCCATGCTTGGGCAAATGTAAATACAAACGCTCATGCACCGAATGGAGCAGACCTTCATAAGTTCGTCAACTCCAACATGAGAACCGGCAAAAAAGATACTGGATTTCCCGTCACTGCGGTGGCAAGCGAAGCGCGACTCTTCAGGGCCAACCGCCCGACAATATGCCAGCCCAGGGCATCGCCCAGGGTCGCGATCCAACCGATGTTATCGTGTCTCAGAACTCAGCATTCGACCTCGCTTTCGACAACGGAGCGAGCAAGTCGAATTCCCTAAGTGTCGGCCGCGGGTGGCCCAGCAACAGCTCAAACAAATGTTACCATGCGAGGACTGACCCCATCGGCC
>CAIQXC010000166.1 GCA_903875675.1 Akkermansiaceae bacterium | reverse complement strand
GGCTACCCGTCGGTTCCACGTCCCTGACGGACTCAGACTTTCACTGGTTGGTTTCATGGTTTCATCAACGCACGGAGCGCCGGCATCCTGCCGGCCGCAAACCAAAGCGCAGGTGCCGTTCCAGCGAAAGCCGTGCGTTCCAGCGAAAGCCGTTCGCTCCAGCGATGCTCATTTCGTGGCGCGGGGCCAGTTCTCTCCACGTGCTTTCCATCCACGCATTCGGCAAGATGCCGAACGCTGCCGCCAAGATGGCGGCGCTCCCCGACAAATGCGCTGCTGTCATGCGCCGGGGAGCGCCGGCGTCCCGCCGGCTGGGCTTGGCATCTTGCCGAACCCCGTGATCCAATGCGCAGCGAAGGGCTCACGAAAAGTCAAAGCTCAGCCGTTGCATGGTGACCGATAAATTGGAGTACGCTTTCCAGCATCTTCAGGTGTCTCGCCATGGGCCAATGCCGCATTTTTCTCGCATTGTTCCCTTCAATACTCACAATCCCCGGGTTCCTAACGATCATGCACCATTTCCTCCTCATGTCCGCCGGCCTGCTGCTCTGCATCGGCCCTTGCCAAGCCGCTGATGCCGCCAAATCCAGCCCCTTGGCCAAGATGCCTGGCTACGTCAACCTGGCCCTCAACAAGAAAGACGACAAGGGCGACTTCAAGCCCCATCCCATCGCCAGCTCAAACAGCGAGTGCCGTCATGACGTAGCTTTTGCCGCCATGAATGCCATTGACGGCAAGACCGAAAACAAGGGCCACGATGGTGCCTTCCCCCATGCTTCTCGGGTCGGGTTGCGTGCCGTATGTCAATGTCCAAGAGAGTGTCCCGTCCCTTGCTGGGTCGGTATCCGACGCTGCCACAGGAAAACCCTTGGCCGATGCGGAACTAGAGATAGAGCGCTATGGCTCGTTCCATACAGACTCTCAGGGCAAGTATGAAATACCTGCCAAGAAAGAGTGGACATTTTTTCGATTCTACACCTTCGGGGGGATTGTGGATGAGCCATACCATCCATTTATTGGCGACTTCATGGCTGTTTCCCACCCGGGTTATGGAAGGGAGTTGGTTTCGATGTATGGGCCTATCCCTGAGTATGGACAGGATTATAGGCATATCCGTCTCACGCATGGCGGGAGCAACGCTCTTGATCTCCGGATCTACCAACCGCATCTCAGGCCGTGAGTTCGTTGTCTGGCTCGTGCCTATTACAAGATGTCTGATAAATAATCGTTCAGAACCACCGACTGTGTGGAAAATTCACTTATATCAAATTGGCTTATGTCAAATAGAATCGTTAGAATGTTCGGAATGGTTGCATTATATGTGACCTCATTGAGCGTGGCTGGCCTGGCGCAGGACAACCCGGTGGTGAGCAAGCTCTTCAGCGACCACATGGTGTTGCAGTGCGGGATGCCGGTACCGGTCTGGGGCACGTGCAAGGCGGGCACCAAGGTCACGGTCAAGTTCGGGTCGCAGGAGAAGAGCGCCGAGGCCGACAAGGATGGCAAGTGGATGGTTCGGCTCGACGCGCTGAAAGCCTCCACCACAGCGGCGGAGTTAACGATCACATCGGCCACCGGCAATGCTCCGGTGAAAGTTACCGATGTGCTGGTCGGCGAGGTCTATCTTTGTGGCGGTCAGTCGAATATGGCCATGTATATGAAAGAACTCAGTGCCAATGACGAAATCGCCAAAGCGGATTTTCCGCTGCTCCGCCAGTCCCGGCTCGGCGATGGTTGAGCGGTTTGTTCCCAGGCGGCAAGCTCAAACATTTTGCAATCGCCGCCGCAGATCCGGCATCACCAGGAGGCCTGAAGTGGGTCTGGGCCGAGGCGACCATCGATGGCAACTCGGTCGTGGTGTCGTCGCCTGATGTTCCCAAGCCAGCAGCTGTGCACGATGCGGATAGCCGCAATCCCGATGGCTGCAATCTATACAACAAGGATGGACTTCCGGCCTCACCGTTCCGAACGGGAGATTGACGTGTCAACAAATACTGAGAAGGATTCTAGCGAGGCTTCGCCTCTGACCTAGGCGCAAAACTTGAAGACGGCTCGGCTGAGCTCGCCGAACGCCCAAGAGCAGAGAACTTGACCTAGTTCGATGGAAGAAACAAAAAGATATATCAAAAAAACGAGCAGGTCACGCAGTATTGTGGGTCACAGCCACTTGGAACAGGTCCTATCACCCTGAATGGCGGCCAGCTTAGTTGCGGTAAAATGAACAACCCTTTGACTGTGAATGGCGGCCGCATTGCAGGGGGCAGCAACGAGTGGAACGCCCCCATCACACTCAGCGGGATTGCCGTGCTTAACGGCTCCTGAATTTTCAATTTTCGACAAGTTCCCCAAGCATTTCGGCACGACGATCAAGAGTTCCTTTTACGATGATATCTCGCTCTATCAGGCCAGCCCGGACGTTTGGAACGGAAACGACCGCCGCTGCTGGACGGATGGATACAATGCCGAGTTTAAGAAGAAATTCGCCATGAGTCCCGTCGAGTTCTATCCGGCGATGTGGTATGACATCGGTCCATCGACGGCGGCGGCCCGCAGCATGCTCTTCGGTCTTCGCGCGGAATTGCTCTCCGTGAGTTTTGTCAAACGCGTCGCCGACTGGTGTGCGGCGCACAAGATCGACGCCTCCGGTCATCCGGCCGGCGACTACGAGGTGTCGCCGATGGGATTTTCCGGCGACGCGCTCAAATTCTATCAACATCCTCAACGACCGCTGCTCGACGTGATCGGGGCCTACGGCGATAAGCGCGACGGCTACAAGCTGTCGGGCTCTGCGGCATTTATTTATGACAAGCCGATTCTGCAGTGCGAGACCTACGGTGCATTCGAGGGCTGGAAGGAGGCAAATTTCACGCCGGACTTGCTCTATCGGACGGCCATGGAACTCTATGCCCGCGGTATCAACCTGATTATCCCGCACGGCGTATGGTATGCCCATCCCAATGTGCCAACGCCGCCGGAAATCTCCTGGAGAAATCCGATTGTCGCAGCCAGCCTTCCAGCATACAACACGTGGGCCGCCCGCTGCCAGCTCATCCTGCAGGGTGGCCGCCATGTTGCGGACATCGCGGTACTCTATCCGATCACGGCGATCTATGCTGATTGTTATTTCCGCAATGAAGGGACGGACCCGGAATACCTCAACGTGGGCGAGCGGCTGACCCATTCCACCATTCCACCATTCCACCATTCCACCATTCCACCATTCCACCATTCCACCATTCCCTCATTGCCTCATTGCCTCACCTGAACCAACCGGACCAAGGCCCGGATCGGTGCCGGGGCTGCGGGTTATACGTGGAATCAGCCCGCTTGCTTCACGCCACCCGTCAGCTCCCCTTGTTGCAGTCTGGCGTTGCCGGCATCGGCTCCATCCAACCTTCCCGAATGAAACCATCACCTTTGCCAGCATTCCCGCGCAGGCCTTCAGTTTCAGCCCTGTGGCCCTGGTCGCCACCTCCAGCTCCAACCTGCCAGTTGCGTTCAGCGTGGTCTCCGGCCAAGCCACGGCTAACAGAAACTCGCTCACTTGGAGACGGATCGATCGATGGCGAGCAGCGAAAACTCCTTGTGATGCACGCTAAATTGCTGCAAGCGGATCGTGGAAAAACCCATTTCCGATAGGGAAGCGAACCATAGCGCCTTGTCCTTGATCTGGAGCAAATCGGTAAGTTTGAGGGTGATCAAAACGCCGCGAATGCTCGGAGCCATCTTGCAGAACCGCGCGCATTCCTTGAGCACCACCTCGGGCGACTGGTTCATGTCGGACATGAACCAGCTCACGCCCTGTCCGAGGTCGCGCTTGCTGGCCAAAGCAGCGGGTTTGCGGCAGTGGAAAAACCATGGCTTGTTAGGCAGGATATCCGAGCGGTTAGAGATAAGCGAGGCGAGGACGATCTCTGCCATTTTTGCGGGGTCGATGCCGATGGAGGAAATTCCGCGTTGCAAGAGTGCGAGGACGACGCCGCCGGGAGCACAGCCGAGCTCCACGACGATATCTGCCGGGGTGAGTGGCAACGCAAAGAACCGCAGGGCTTCCTCCAATTTGAGCCATGCCCGCGAAGGGGATTCCGAAGGGATCAAGGTGCCCGAATCCCCTGCTGGATCGGGACTGAGGAACGGCGCATGACGGTGCAGCCCCGCCCAGAATTCCGTGGGTCCGAGTTCCACCACCGTGCCAATGAGTTCGCCGGGCTTTGGGCTGGCCGCGCATGGCAGACCCTGCATCTTGCGCTCGAAGTAACGGGCGTGATGAATCAATGAAGCCGCTTGAACGCGCCGGAGCGCCTCCTCCCGCGTCGGCGATTTACCTAGCGAAAGGCACAGGCGCCTGGCACAGGCGAGCTCAGCGGTGAGCGAAGCGAGTGCAAATGGCGCGTCAGCCTTAAATGTGACAAAGCCGCGGCGCTGATAGCTGAGGCGCCAGCCGAGGGCCATCGATTCGGCTTCGAGCTTCAGCGCCTTCTCTGACCCCGGGTTGCAGAGGGCAAAAATATACTCGGATTCGGTTCGGTTCACGGTCCGCAAAGACTGGAAATGCACACCCAAACCAGCAAGATGATTCTCAACTTTGTGCTTTCCAGCGACACCTGCCAAGCGCAGGTTGAGGCCATGAGCGAGCGCCCGCAACCCCTTGATCTAGCTGTTATCGGCGGTGGTGCGTCAGGGTTTTTCACGGCGCTGCAATTTGCGGATCTGGCAGCAGGCAAGCGCGTCGCCATTTTTGAAAAGAGCGCTCAAGTCCTCCAGAAAGTCCGCATCTCCGGTGGCGGCCGCTGCAACGTGACCCACGCCTGTTTCGATCCTCGCGAGCTGGCCAAAAATTACCCCCGCGGTGCCCGTGAATTGCTCGGCGCATTCCACCACTGGCAACCCGCCGATACCGTCGCCTGGTTCAAGCGCTTCGGGGTCATCCTCAAGACCGAGCCCGACGGGCGGATGTTCCCTGACACCGATTCCGCGCTAACCATCATCCGCTGTTTTCTGGATCGAGCCTCCCAGTTAAAGATTCCGATCTATCACAATCATTTCCTCACCGGCATCAGCCGACTCGAATCCGGCGGTTTTTCGCTAAACTTTGCAAATCTAGCGGAATCGGTCGAGGCAGGTGCGGTTTGCCTGGCGGCGGGTTCGCTCAATGGCAGCCCGCTGCTCCAGCAGCTCACGGCCCTTGAACAACCCATCGCCGCGCTGGTGCCATCGCTCTTTGCGTTCAATGTTAGTGACCGCCGCATCACCGACTTGGCGGGCGTCGCCCATCCGAGAGTTGCGGTCCGCCGCGCCGGAGGCCACCCCGCCCAACATGGCCCCCTGCTCATCACCCATCGGGGTTTCAGCGGGCCGGCCATCCTGCGGCTTTCCGCGTGGGACGCCCCCGCCATGGCGGATGCCAACCACCATTTCCCTATCACCATCGATTGGTTGCCCGAGTTAAAGCCGGCCGCACTGGTGGCACGCTTCGCCGAGATCCGTCATTCCCAGGGGGCAAAACTCGTCCGCAACACGCCGATTTCTCCCATTCCGCGACGCCTGTGGGAACGCATCGTCGCTTGTTGTGACGTCGCGGACCTGACAACTTGGGGCCAGTTGCCAAAGGCGGCGAGCCAACGACTGCTAGATGCGCTGAAATCCTCGCGCTTCGAGGTCACAGGCAAAACCACCAACAAGGATGAGTTCGTCACAGCCGGGGGCATCGATCGCAAATCCATCGACTTCCAGACGATGCAAAGCCGCGTGATACCCGGCCTGTATTTCACCGGTGAGTGCATTGACATTGATGGCATCACCGGTGGTTTCAACTTTCAAGCGGCATGGACCACGGCCCACGTCGCCGCCACCGCCATCGCCAACCGGTGAACTCCCAACTAACTTCAGAACTCAGGGTTCGACCTCGCTTTCGACAACGGAGCGAACCAGTTATGGTCGCGATCAAGGACTCACGAAGTCATAGCTGCCACCACCCACCGCAAAGACGGCTGCACCGTGATCCATGCGCAGGAAACGCACGCCCTCGGCTTGGCCAGCGGGCTGGCCGCCTTCCGTCACGCTGGCGGCGTCCTTGGCCGGAATAAATACCGTGGCCTCAGCGCCGAAAGGCACCACCAGATGCAACTGAAAGCGCTGATCCTCTTTCTTCCATTCACTGGTGACCGGGCCGCGGGCCGATTGATAGGTGGCCTTCACCCACTGCAGGTCGCCGACGGGCTGAGGGGCGATGAGGATTTTGTCGAAGCCAACGGCCGCGTCGGCCGGGCGGATGCCTCCGAGGCAGTTGAAAAACCACTGGCTAATGGAACCGAACATCGGATGATTGTTGGAATAGGTGTTATCGCTGCCGGCCCAATGTTCCCAAAGGGTGGTGGCACCATTATCTAACATCCAGCCCCAGCCGGGGAAATCGGGTTGGTTGGCAATGGTAAACGCAAGGTCCGCCCGATGATTGTTAGAAAGCACATCAAACATGAACTTGGTGCCGGCAATGCCAGTAGTTAGATGCCCCTTCTGCTGGCCGTGGATATCCTCAACCAAGCACTTGAGTGCCAGCGACTGGAGCGACTCGGGCACCAGGCCTGAGTACAATGCGATGGCTTGGCATGCCTGACTTCCGGACCCAGCGACGCCGGTTTTTGGATCGAGCAGTTCGTGTTGATAGGCTTGGCTGATGTGATCAGCTAACTCATTGAATCGAGTGACATCGGCGGTGAGGCCGAGACTGCTGGCCATGCCGGCAAGGATTTTTGCGGATTGATAGAAAAGCGGTGTGACCAGCGGTGGCACGGGTGCCGGCACCAGACTCTCGTGGTCGCCAAGACCGTCCTTGATGATACCGCCGGGATTTTGTCCAGCGACTAACAACAGCCAGCGGCGTGCGACCGCATATTGTTCCTCCAACAGGCGGCGGTCACCATGATAGCGGTAGAGTTGCGATACAAGCAACGGCTGGGCCATCGCCCAGCCGACGCCACAGTAGTCGATGCCGGCAAATGGCGCAGTGTCGGTGAGCATGCCGTCGGGCCGGACGCTGTCCGCCCAGTCGCGCACACATTTCTGATAGAAAGTTGCCATGTCGAAGTTATACAAAAGCGCCTCGCTGGTGGCGACGATGTCGCCGCCGTAGCCGAGTCTCTCACGATGCGGGCAGTCCGACTGGACACTGATAAGGTTGGAAACAAATGTGCGGCGGCACATTTGCTGGATGCGGTTGAAGCGCTCGTTAGAACAACTGAATGAGCCGGCACTGGCGACGTCGCTGTGGAGGCGCAGGCCGGTGAGGGCGGCAAGGGGCGGAGCCTTGGGCAGGCCGGTTAGTTCGAGATAGCGAAAGGCGTGAAACGTGAAGTGCGGGGTGTAGGTTTCCTCTCCGCTGCCTTTGGCGATATAGGTATCACTCTGCCAGGCGATAGGCGGGGCGCCGGGGCCGCCGACGCTTTTGCCGGGGCCGCTCTTGATTTGGCCGCAGACACTGGTCATGGGGTTGAGCGAGCCATCCGGATGGACCAGTTCGCCGTAGCGCATGATGAATTGGGTGCCGGCCGCCGCCTGCAAATGCAGGCACACCAGCCCGGTGAAATTTTGGCCAAAGTCGTACACAAACACACCGGGGCTTGGCTCGGTTAGCTTGACGGCGGGGATTTCCTCGGTGACGCGGACAGGCGGCTGGGACTGAGCACGCAAACTTCCGAGCGGCGCGGTTTCGATGGCCGGGATACGCCAGGAGTGATCGTCAAAGCCGGGAACGTCCCATCCGTCCACCTCCTTGCGGGCGTCGTACACCTCGCCCAGATAGATACTGTTGTGGGTGATCGGGCCGTCTGTGGTTCGCCACGTTTCGTCAGTGACGACTTGTGCACTGGTGCCATCGGCATAATCAATATTCAATTGGACGATGACGCGCGGGCGGCCAACGGCGAGGTGTTCGCGCAGGTTCAGATGGCCCCACAAGTGCAACGGCAGGGGATTGAACCAACCATTGCCGAGCATCACGCCCAGAGCGTTGTCGCCCTCGTGAAGCAGGGCGGTGACATCGTGGGTGACATAGAGCACTCGCTTGTCGTAAGAGGTCCAGCCCGGATCCAACATGTGGTCGCCGACTTTTCGGCCGTTGAGGCGCAGTTCATGATATCCCAAGCCCGCGATGTGAAGCCGGGCGCGCTTGATCGGACCGGTGGTCTTGAAGCCCTTGCGCAACAGCGGAGCCGGTGCCGGCACATAAAAATCCTCATCCTTTTGCGGCAGAGCTCGGCCATCCGAAAGCCACTTGCCATGCCAGTCAGCAGGTGCCAATAGGGCCATCTCCCACCATTGTGGCCGGCCGTACGGGCCGGGCTCCCCGGCCCGATCCCACACCCGCACCTGCCACCATACCTGCTGCCCTGAGCCCAACGGCTTGCCGGCATAGACCATGCCCAGCGAGCTTTCGCCAGCCACCTTGCCGCTGTCCCACAGGTCGGGCTGGCCGCTGGCAAGCAGCGCTGGATCGCTAGCCGCCAGTACCTGATAGGCTGTTTGCCGTTCGCCGCGCCGGGCAGAGCCGAGGGTCCAAGCGAGGCGAGGATCAGGCACATCAATGCCTAGCGGGCAGGTCCGCTGTTCGCAGTTGCCGCCGGTCACGTTGAGGGCACCGGTTGCAGCCGCTACCCCTGCTAGAAAAATCATGATTGTCAAGCCAGTTGTCATGGGCGGCATGATGGCAGATCCCAACGGCATGGCAAGCGCATCCGCTCGTATCGGCGCGGATCTCATCTTCATCTACTTCGCTATCGCTTAAGTGACATTTGGTTTCGTTGCCGAATGGGGTTTAGTCCAAGGGGCTGAGCGCAGATTGCGGATGACAAAGTTCGGCTTGTCAAGGTTCCCATTCAGGAAATGGCTGCACCTTCACCACCGACACGTCCGAAAACCCGTTGAAGTTCTGGCGGGAGATCATCGCCACCCATCCCTGGCGGCAACGGGCATGCGCAGCCTGGT
>CAIQXC010000165.1 GCA_903875675.1 Akkermansiaceae bacterium | reverse complement strand
GGCAGCACGGCAGTATTCGTATTGATCCAGAATCGAATATCGTAACGATTTGGTGAGGTTCCAAGTTGCGTGGTAGATGGGATCGGACCAAGAGCGAGTTTTCAAGACCCGATGTAGTAGGATGGAAGGTCGGTGCTCCTCAGGACATCAAGAATCCTCCATTTCAATGATCACGAGCACCGACAAGAAAGAAACCGAGCAAGACGGTGGTGGAAACGCTCATGAGCCGCCCACTCATGAGCTTGATCTCGCCGGCACCACCACTCAGCGTTCGCCCAACTCTACACGCCACGAGACATCATGAGTGAAGCAACCAAGCCCGACAAATCTTTAACATTCACAATAATCCCGGAGTCCAATAGTTCCATAAAGCCACCCACGGAGAATTACAATGATTCACTACTTCAATTCCGGCGCGAGCTAATGGATTCGCTTAAGATGAATACTCCAGCCGCATTTGTCCGGGATCTGGAAATCGCCGGATGGACGCTGGATTGGGCTTGCGCGGCGGTCAAAGCCAATGCATGGAGTGCGGCGGGAAAAGCGGAGCCCGTCACGCCGCCTTGGCTCAACCTGCCGGGTTGCCGGGGTGGGATGCGGGATCACAATTGATTGGCTAGACGGTAGTAGGGCCACAACAGGGCACGCTTGGCAATGCGCGAAAACTTCAGGCCATATTTGTTAGTATAACGAATCACATCGGCATAGAGGCGGAGGCGCTCTGTGGGCGAGACTGACAATTCATCTGCGATGGAAAACCCATGGCGACAGAATTGTGATACCAAGCGGGAACAGGCAATGACGCCTTTGGGTCGGTAACGCGCTGCCGAGCCCCCACATACATATTGAGTGAATGTGACATCCGGCTCAGTGACGATGCTGGCTTCGAGCACAAACGGTAGAATCACCAAGGGATCGAACGACCAAACATATTCATACGCCTGGCGTGCAGCGGCATAGCGCCGACATAACTCATGGCGCCTGAAAACCGCGTAAATCCACGTCACTTCGGCGATGCGAAGCAGCGTTGCGCGACGTTGCGCCGGATCTTCTGGTAGCAACGCTGGGACTCGCTGCGGGGCGGGAGGTGATCCTTGCTCGTCCTCATAGGCCAGGCTACCCACGGCCAGATGGAATTGTGGCCGGTCCTCCAATGCCGCCGCAAGGGATTTAAAATAGTCTGGCGAACTGAGGTCGTCATAAGCCCGCCACGCAAACAACTCCGTAGTCGCATTATCTAGCAGAAACTGGAAATTCCCCCATGCGCCCAGATTGTTTTCGTGGCGGATGTAGTGGATTCGTCCGTCAACTCTGGCAAATGCCTGCGCAATCTCCGCAGTCCGGTCGGTGGATGCGTTGTCGGAAATAACGATTTTATAGTCGAGGTCTTCCGCACACAAATGGGTCAGGCAGCGCTCGAGAAAGCGCTCGGCATTGAAGACTGGCACTCCGACGGTTAGCATGACTGGTAAGAGGCGGTATTCAATGAGCCACGCGTTTGAGGAAGCCGTCCGGGGCCACTGTGATCAGGAGTTTCTGCTGGATACTTGCGTCGATGAGAAATTCCGGGTGGGTCTGCAAGTATTGGTGAACGGCGGTTTTTGGATTATTGCCCGGTCCCCACGGGCGGTCACCGAACATATCTTCCGGCAGATCCTCCACGATGGTATCGAACACCACGCAGTAACTGTCTTTGGACGTCAGCGGTGCATAGGCCTCAAGTTCCGCAAGGACATGCTCATGAGTGTGATTGCTATCGAGGCAGACTAAAACCCGTGAGTAGTTAGCCGCAATGCCATGCACCTGTGCGATAATCTCCGGCTCGATGCTTGAGCCCTGGATCATCTGGATGCGCGGAGCCAGTGGATGTGCCTCTATGGCGGTGCGATTGTGGGCGCGGATATCAATGTCGATGCCCAGCACCTTGCGCTGCGAGATCCGGGGGTCGAGGGTGGTGCCTGCCTCGCTGGCATCACACATATCTAGCAATGCCAGCATGGAGGCACTGAAAATCAGTGAGCCTCCATGGGCAATGCCGGTTTCTATGATCAGGTCGGGTTTGACCAACCAAATGAGTTCTTGCAGGGCGACCATGTCCTGCGGGTATTGAATGATCGGACGACCCAACCAAGAGAAGTTATAGGAATACTGGGACAAAATTGACTCGCGGGCCATGTCGGCGGCCGCCGCTTGGAGCGGGGAGTTGGCAGCCTGGCTGCGGATGCGGTGGTCGACTTCGGCGGCAAATTTGGCGGAGGGATCTGACATGGCAAGAGGAGTGGTTGAATGTTAGTCTGCAGGATGATAGGTAAAGCGATTATCGGTCAATTGGCGGATTTCATCGAGGTAATTGCTGTTCATGACGATAATTTCGGCAGCATCCGGCAGATCGGCAATAATCTCATCCGGTGAGCTGACTCGCAGACCGGTGACCCCGATGAACTTGCCTTGTTTGGCCGGATTGACGTCGATGACTGCATCGACCGGAGTGCCGGCGCGAGCCATGAAAATGGCGAAGATCACCCCTTTGGAGGCCCCTCCCCAGATGATGCGGCGGCGCTCAGGGAAAGCCGCCAGGCGCTGTGAATGGGTGAGAACCGTGGCGTTGAAGTTAGCGGGAAAGACTGCCGGTCCGCCCTGATAGACCGGCGGCCGGAGGCTGGCCAGATCAGCAACGATGGATAGGTATTGGCCGTTGAAGCTGTGAGCGGCGTGGTGGATGTGGCCGAAGAGGCGGTGGAAATCCGCGAGGCGGAAGTAGTTTACATGTTCGTAGAATACGTCGAACCACGAACCGCGGGCGCAGATCCAATCAAAGCAGGGCACTTCGATATAGATTTTGCCTCGGCCGCCGTTGGCATCGCGCAACAGGCAGAGGAAATCGTAGGGGTGCTGGATGTGTTCGAGCACATGACGCAGTATCATACCATCGGCCTGGATGCCGGTTTGCGGGGAGAAGTATTGTCTGAGGATGGCCGGATTGGAGCCTTCGTAGGTAGGATCGATGCCGGTGACCGTATATCCTTGTTGTTGGAGTTTCTCGAGGAATAACCCCTTGCCGCAGCCCACCTCAATGAGCGTGTGGCTGGCAAAGTGACCGCCTATGAGGCCCAGAATGGAATCAAGATGAGTTTGAAAGGCGAGGCTGTGAGCTTGTTCGTTCTGATAGTCCGCGTCGTACACCAGCAGCGCGGGATCGAAGTCATGGTTAGAGATAAGGCCGGTTCCGAGGTCATGGACGAGGCGCACATCGCCGGTCTGGCAGACGCAGGCGGCGGCCTTCGAATGATACATGCGGTTTTGGAAGACCGGCAGGCCCTCGCAGCGGTAGAGTTCGATTTGTTTGGGATTCATGAGGCGAGGCAAAGGCGGAGATAGGAGGCATCGCCCCAGAAGGCGAAGGGTTCGTAAGTGGGATAGGGGTAATGGCCGAGCTCGAGATTGATGGCAAGGTGGTTTTCAGCGAGGTAACGTTCGACGAAAGAGCGCACCGAAACCGGCATGCCACTGCAACCATTGACGATGCCAAACGGCTGCTGCTTGAGGGCAAGGCTAACAATTTCGGCGGCGGAGGTGGCGACGTGATGGAAGTCGCGGATTTGTTGGCCGCCGGACATTTTAAAGCTTGGCTCGCCGTTGGCGACGGCGCGAGCTAGTTGTGGCAACAGCGATTGCGGTGACTGGCCAGGCCCGTAAAGGTAGAACAGGCGGTGCCAGGTGAACTGAAACGGATGAGCTTGGTTGAGTCGTTCGAGGTACCGTCGCAACGTGTCCTTGGCAACCGCGTAGGTGGTGGATGGTTCAGCAAGCATCGCCTCGCTCTTCAGGCCGCTTGTGGTCCCGTATTCCAGAGAGGTGCCGGTGATGGCCAGGGCGGGCAGCCCTGCAATCACGAGCGATTTGAGGAATTGGATGTGGGTGGGCAGTTCAACTTCGAGGTGGGTGAGCGAGTGAAAGTTAGATAAGTCCCCCCACGCCAGATGGATCAGCACATCGGGGCGGCCCAACGCCTCGAACGGGTCCTGCGGCGGCGCGTGGACATCCAAGTTGACGATGTTAGCATTCGGAAGATGTTCTGCGAGCTCGGCCGGGTTGCGGGTGGCTAGAACAGGTGTGATGCCACGGCGGATCAGTTCGGCGGCGACGTGGCGGCCGAGAAAGCCCGATGCACCGGTAACTG
>CAIQXC010000164.1 GCA_903875675.1 Akkermansiaceae bacterium | reverse complement strand
GTTTGCCATACACGGACCATAGCAGCCCGGCACTGGCGCAGGGTGTGCCGCAAGGATGCTTGGTAGTTGGCCCCTGATGATGGTCGAATCGGCCGCGTTCCGGCACCCATTCGCCGCCGACGTCAAACACCAGATCAGCAGCCGCAATGCGATCCCGATCCTCGCTCCGCTCGATCAAGAAACGCTCGCCATAGAGCAAGCGAAGAATCGCCCCGGCCACCACGTCATCGGCATGGTACGGACCCGGGTGAGTGACCGCATGAGCAGGGGGCGCTACACGGGCCTGGCCGAAAATGCCGGTGATGAAGTCGTCCACTGAGGTGATCGGAGCCCGATCATTGATAAAGTCCCAGCGGATGCCGTCGGCAGCCAAGGCCGGACGCATTCGTCCGGTGCTTGGCAGGTGGCCTGAATTGCGGATCAGGATCACCTCGGTCGGATCCTTGATGCCTATCTCCCGGTAGATGAGCCAAATAGACGGGTTCAGGCGCGCCACATTGTAGATGGCGAGCCTCATGATCAGGTTGCCGCAGGTGACATTGAAGAGAATCGTGCCATGGCTGACCTTGGCCAGCCCACCATCTCGAAGTGCCCGTTCACCCGCTGCCAGATCGTTCATCGGAAGCAGACGCTTTTCCACCTGCGGCACACGTCCCTGCCAGCCAGACCAATTCCTGATCTGCTCGGCATGAAAGAATTCAATCACAAGATCGGCAAAGTCCTCCGATTCCTTCTTGCTTTCTGAATGCCAAAGGACCAGACGATTCGGGCGCGTGATCAGAACCGAGGCAATCAACGGGCGCAATGCTTGACTGATGGTGGCGTGCAATTCCGCCACATCCTCCGGGGCAGGCCATGCGGTGAGACCGTGCTCAATGAGGCCCTCGCCGGAAAGGTGACTCCACGCGCCATCAAGCGTGGCGGCGGCCACCATGCGACCGATGACGGATGAAAACTCGTCATAATTTGTTTGCGGAACAAGCCAGTGGCGATGGGTGCGGATCCGTGCCTTATTACCTGCTATGACGGGTTCAATAGTTCCGCCATTCATGGCCCCGGTGATGACCCAATCGCGGGCCAGCCTGATCTGCAAATCAACTCGCTGGCGGTCAGCGACGCTGGCGGCAAGAGCGGCACCAAGCTGCCAAGACCGACCGGCTAGGGGGTGTTCCCAGCCTCCGAGGAAGATGGAGTACGGGCCGCCAAGCAAACCCAGATCTCCTTCCACTGCGTGAGTGTTAGTTTCGCCGCGAATCCCCCAGAGCCTGATCAAGGTGCCGGTCACGCGATTTGCAAGATCCAACGGAATCACCACTACCCAGGCGCTGGTTTTCAAAAGAGCCGCGAGAGTGTCCTGGCAGGACGCCAGAGGCTGCACGTCTTCGAGACTTTCTAGCCAGGAGGGATCCACTGGCAGGCGCCACAACGTGGCAAGAAGGATTTCCTCCGCGACAAGTCGCTTCCACAGCTGCTCCAGATCAGGAGACATGCTATGCGGGCAGAACATGGGCTCCGCAAGCCGACTTGCCAGAGTGCCAAAAGCATCAGCATGAAGCTCCTTGAGCAATTCAAGGGGCTTGCCTTTGGGATCGAGCAATGGGGAAATCATCCTAGGAGAAAGATTTGGTGGCTTTCTCCCTTCACCAAAGCCAATGCCTCCATGTTGGCCCGATCCACCTTGATGTGCCAGCCATCTGGGGTTTGTGTGAGGCATCCCCGCCCGCACTCACATCCACTGGCAATCTCCACCACCACGGCGACCAGTCCTTCAAAGCCGCAACCACTGCCTTCC
>CAIQXC010000163.1 GCA_903875675.1 Akkermansiaceae bacterium | reverse complement strand
TCCTGCTGGTGAAAAAATCTCGGTCATCCCGGCATTCCTCAATTTGGCCCGCTCCGGACTCCTCGGCACCATCATTCTCGACGAGGGGCTTTGGCTGGACCTCGGCGACCGCGCCGCCTATCTGCAAGCCCATCGAGAATTACAGTTAGGCCTCGCACGGCATCCCGATGCCATCATAGAAGCCGGTGCCTGCGTCGAGCGTTCGGTGGTGGGTCCCGGGGCAGTGGTTAGGTCCGGAGCGACGCTTCGGGACTCGATTGTCTGGCCGGGCTGCGAGGTGGCGGGGGATGCGGTGTTGGACACATGCGTGGTCTTTTCCAACATTCCAGTTGGCGGCATCCATCGTGGCGAGGACCTCTGATCCGGTCAAAGCCAACCCAGCTCAGTTCAGAGCGTCACCTGGAAAAAATCCCACAGCACCCGTCGGTACACGTCGCGTTTGAACACCGGCAGCCAATCCAAATCAAATTCTGAGGGATCAATCCAGCGATAGGTGGAAAATTCACGGGCTTGCTGGTTGACGTTGACCGGGGGAGCTCCGGTGAGCAGACGGCAGAGGAAATACGCTTGCTCCTGGCCATGGTTGCCATGTTTGAGGAGTTTTTTTGAACGCACCTCGGCGGGGTACAGGTAGCGGTAGCCGTCGCGTTTGGCGAGTACCTGATAGTGTTGCGGCTCCAAGCCGACCTCCTCGCGAACCTCGCGAAACAGCGCCTCCTCGGGCGTCTCGCCGGCGTCGATTCCCCCTTGTGGAAATTGCCACGAACCTGGAATCAACCAGCGCTCACAAATGAGCAACTGGCCTTCGGGTTTGACCATGAGTGCCGCCACGTTGGGCCGAAAACGAACCATGTCTGAGAATATGGCAAGCAGCGCCACCTGACAACCCTGACTTTCGTGATTCTCCTGTGGATCGTGCTGGTCAGACCGCCTTTCCGACATTACCCTCCTCTCCATCATGAAAGCCATGCTCCTTCCCGCACTCGCCTGTTTGCTTATCGCAGCCACTTACGCGCCAGCCGCGCCAGCCGCAGCCGGCACCACACCTGCCGCCCCTGCCTCGACGACCACAACCCCCGCCGCAGCCGCCCAGAATACCGCAGAAACCGACGGCAACCACCGCTTCTGGGTGGCTAATTTGCCTGGGGGCCAGTACATGGTGGCCCTTGATCATCTCACCGCCATCAGCCGCCATACCTATGCCATTCCCGAGGCCGGTCTCATCGTCGATGAAGTGACCGTCGATACCAACGGCCAAGGCTTGGCCCGCTTCTATTTTTCCAGCCCGATCACGGAGGGGGTCAACAACAATGCCGTCGCCAACGCGACGGCGCGGGCCAAGGAATTGATCGATTACGCCGGGCAGCGTGCCGGCACGGATCTGCACAAGATGGTCATCAAGAAATACCCGGAGACCACTCACGCCCGATCGATTGAATACCGTCTGCTCTCTGCCGATGAACTCGGGGCGCTTTATAGCAGTGTTAGTTCCGCTTGGCAGACTGGCCGGGGCAGGGTTTTCTCTATCAAGTGAGTGATGCTAGCATCGAGGGGGGATCATCTCCAAATCACCCATCCCGCCCTTTTCTGTTGACTTAGCAGGAGGGACGGGCGCGTCCCGCCCCGTGATGGGAGATGGAGATTTCCGCTTGTCCGCCGATGAGACGACAGGCTGGAAGCCTATCCTCAGAACTCAGCATTCGACCTCGCTTTCGACAACGGAGCGAGCAAGGCGAATTCCCTAAGTGTCGGCTGTGGGCGGAAGCGCAATGCCTCAAACAAATGTTACCATGCGAGCAGCCCCATCGGGCGATGGAACCAGTCCTCGCATTTCACGGAATTGAGCTTGCTCGACCTCGTGGCGCTTTTGAGGTCGAACCCTGAGTTCTGATCCTCCTGTTAACTGGCAGTCTTGGGTGCGCCACCCCGCTCTGAAAAGATGTTTGCCTTTGGGGTTGAGTTGCCGCGTGCGGCGGCTAAAGTCCGGCTGTTCCACCCATGATATTCCCCACGATTGTCCGCCTCGTCGCGCTGCTCAGCGCTCTTTCGCCCTTGCTCGTTCACGCTCAAGCACCGGAAAGCCTCATGGTGGTTGAGGCCTATTCCGGGAAAATCCTCATCGCCGCCAATTCTTCCGTGAAACGCCCGGTGGCCAGTCTCACCCAATTGGCCACTGCCGTCGTGGCCGTGGACTGGGCCAGCGCCACGGAGTCGGACATCAGCCAATTGGTCATCACCGCGCCGCCGACCGTTGCCATGGTCGGCGGGCCCAATCCGATGAACCTGCAACCCGGCGACACGCTCACCCTGCGCGACGCGCTCTATTCCGCGCTGCTTGGCTCGGACAACCTTGCGGCGCTCACCATTGCCAACCACATAGGCAGCCAGATTTTGACCAAACGCGGCAAGGCGGGCGACCCGGTGGCGACATTCGTGGATGAGATGAACAAGCTTGCAGGGCTCATCGGCATGGATAACACGAAATTTGTCAACCCTCATGGTCTGGAGCGGCCCCGTGCTAAAGGATACTCGTGCGCTGCGGATGTTGCCCGCCTGGCCATTTTTGCGATGCGGCGCAACGCCCTGAATTTCATTGTTCGCCAGAAGGATCGCCAGATCAGCGTCACCGGTGCCACCGGCAAGCGCGGCTATCTCGTCCGCAATCCCAACGAATTGCTGGGCGAGGAAGGCATTATAGGCATCAAAACCGGTGCTTCTGCGGGGGCTGGCCCGTGTTTGGCTACCTGCATGGATCGCGAGCCTTTGGTGCGGGCCAGGCCCGATGGCTCGAAAGGAGCCACGCCGCGGCGCTTGATCGTGGTGTTGCTCAACAGTGGGGATCGCTTTGGCCGCAGCCGCAGTCTCTTGCGGGATGGTTGGTCGATTTATGACGCCTGGCTCAAGGACGGCGCGCCGGTCAAAGAAGCACTCCGCGAGGTTCTTGCCGTGCCGGCACCAAATTGATCGGAAGACCCAAGACTTGAAGACCCAAGACACAAGATTTGAAGAGGTAAGAGCAGAGACGCTGTGGCTTGCCCTTGGCTCGTTGCTTGCGTCTTTCCAATAACCCCCACCATCCACTCCCATGCCCCTCGATCCGCTACTCCATCTGCTGTGCCGCAAGGCACGCCTCTCGCATCAGGAACTCGGCGAACTGCTCGCCTTGCCGCCCCAGACCATCACCGAGAGGCTCGCCGCCTGGGAAAAGGATGGCACCATCCGCGGCTATCACGCCGTCATCGATCCGGAAATCACCGGTGACACCGCCGTGTCTGCCTTTATCGAAGTGAAAATTGCCCCGGAGCGCGGCGGCGGATTTGACCGGCTTGCCATGCGTGTGTCGCGCTTTGAGCAAGTGGTGTCCTGCTACCTGGCCAGCGGTGGCTACGATCTGATGGTGGTGGTGGAAGGTGCCGATCTGCGTGAAGTCGCCCGCTTTGTCTCCGAAAAACTCAGCACGCTGGAGGGCGTTATTTCCACAGCCACCCACTTCCGGCTCAAAACCTACAAGGAGAACGGTTTCCTTTTCGAACATGAGTCGTCTAACGAACGGTTGGCGGTCGCGCCATGAGGCACTGGCCTTCGGTTAGAGGGACAGGAAAACAGTCCCGATGAGTGAATCATACAAGTTAGGCATCCACTGGTACCGCCGGGATTTGCGGATTGCCGACCACAAGGTTCTCCGGGCGGCGTCCCAGGCATGTGAGGCGGTGTGCCCGCTGTATATCCTCTCCACTTGGCAGAAAACGCAGGTGTGGACTGGTCCGAACCGCCAGCAATTCCTGTGCGATTGTCTGGCGTCGCTGGCGGCAGATTTGCAGACGATCGATGGCCGTTTGATCGTGCGTCGAGGGCCTCCACTGGAGGTGCTTCGGCAAGTGATCCAGGAAACCGGCGCACAAGCCGTGTATTTCCAGAAGGACCCCGACCCGTATGGCAAGGCCGTGGAAGTGGCGGTCGTTGAGCTTTGTCGAGAGTTGGGAGTCGCCGTGCACGCCATGCACGATGTGAGCTTGCTTCCGCCGGAGGCTGTTCTAACCGGATCTGGCCAGCCATACCGGGTATTCACTCCTTATTGCAAGAATTGGCTGGCAGCGGCCAAACAGGGGCCGGTGCCAAGGGTCGGCGCACTGCGCACTCCGCCTAACATTCCATCCGATCCGTTGCCGACCTTGGCAGGGTGGGGGATGGCGCGGTCTTCTGCATCGCTCCTGCCGGCCGGCGAAAAACCGGCAAGGCAGCGTTTCGCGGCGGCCCTGAAAAACCGGTTGGCCAGCTATGACGAGCAGCGCGACCTTCCAGCGGTGGCGGGCACAGCGCGCATCAGCCAGGACCTGCGCTTCGGCCTGTTGTCGGTTCGCAGCATGTATGCCGCGGTTGCCGCAGCGCATGAGGCGGCGTCTCCTGCGGACAAGCCCGGCTATCAGACGTTTTTGAAAGAACTGGCATGGCGCGAGTTCTATTTCGCCATCCTCCACCACTTCCCCGAGGTCCTGGAACTCGAATTCATTCCCCACTGGCGCGGACTGCCATGGCTCGAACCCGATCAAAAACTCACCGCTTGGCAACTCGGCCAAACCGGCTTTCCCATCGTCGATGCCGGAATGCGGGAATTGCTAGCCACCGGCTACATGCACAACCGAGTGCGGATGATCACCGCGATGTTTCTAACTAAAGACCTGCACTGCGACTGGCGCCTCGGCGAGGCGTGGTTCATGCAACATTTGGTTGATGGTGAGATGGCATCGAACAATGGTGGCTGGCAATGGTCTGCCGGCACGGGTGCCGATGCCGCGCCGTATTTCCGCATCCAGAACCCATGGACACAGACCGGGCGCTTCGATCCCCAAGGAGCCTATATCAAACGCTGGCTGCCGGAACTCTCCGCCGTCCCTCCCCAAAATTTCCTCCGCCCACCCGCCACCAATCGACCCATCGCGCCAGACTACCCCCTGCCGATCCTCGACCACGACACCGAGCGCCATCGCACTCTAGCCATTTTCCAGCGCCACAAGGCTCAGCAACGCTGAGAATCCGATGATCTCACAACTCAGTGCTTGCCGCCACACGGTGAGAGACACTAGGCGCGAAAGCCGGGGCGAAAATCAAACGTCTTGCTTTGTGTGCGGAATGTCCTACTTTCGTCCCGTGACCAATCTTACCGTCAAAATTCCGCCTGAGTTGAAAGCGAGTGTGGAAGAGCGAGCCCGGATGACAGGCCGCTCGGTGTCTGCGGTCGTCCGCGAGTCGTTGCGCGAGACCATCCGGCCCGCGCAATCCGGGGGGCTGCCGAGTTTGCTGGAACGGGCTGGCGATTTGTGCGGTTGTTTTGACAGCGGGATGGAGGATTTAGCCAGCAATCCCAAGCACTTGGAAGGTTTCGGAAAATGACGGCGGTCATTTGTGATGCCGGTCCACTCGTCGCACTCTTGGACCGGCGAGAGCAATGGCATTCCTGGGTTGCCGCACAGTTTTCCCGGCTCCACGAGCCGCTGTACACGTGTGAGGCCGCCTTGGCCGAAGTGGCCTTCCTGACCCGAGGGCGCGGTCTCTCGTCTCACTATTTCATGCAGTTGTTGCATCGCGGACTGGTGAAGGTGGATTTCGACTTTCCGGAGGAATGGCGTGCAGTTGGCAAATTGCTGGAAGTTTATGCGGATTTGCCGATGTCCCTGGCCGATGCCTGCCTCGTGCGCATGAGTGAACTGCATGCCAAAAGCGTGGTTTTCACCTTGGATCGCGATTTCCAGATCTATCGGAAGAACCGCCGCCTGAAGATCCCGCTGCTAGCACCGTTTGTGTGAATAGGTCTCTATTTCTCAGGGGGCGAGCCTTAGTCTCAGAACAACACAAGAGGGATTTTCAAAGAAGCCGCGATTTCATGAATCCGCGGGGCTTGAATTGGGGGCGGAATGTGGCAGTGTCTCAACTATGTCAAAACGTGTCTTGTGTCTGTTAGTCGATGGGTTTGAGGAAACCGAAACCGTCACGCCGGTCAATTTGATGCGGCGCGGTGGGCTTGAGGTTGTGATGGCCTCGCTGCATGGCGGGGTGGTGGAGGGGCGCGGCGGGATGCGGCTTGAGCCGGACGAGGATTTTGAGGACGTCGAGGCCCAATCCTTTGATTTGCTTTTTTTGCCGGGCGGTCCTGGGGTGATGGAGTTGCTGGCTGATGGCCGCGCGACGTCGCTGGCGCAGGAGTTTCATGAGGCAGGCAAACCGGTGGCCGCCATCTGCGCCGCCCCATTGGTCTTGCAGGCCGCCGGATTATTGGAAAATCACCGCTTCACCGCGCACTTCAGCGTGCATGGCGAATTGCCCGGGGTGCTCGATGAACGGGTGGTGGAGGACGGCTTGATCCTCACCTCGCGCGGTGCGGGCACGGCAGTGGACTTCGGTCTGGCGCTGGTGCGGCGGCTCGCCGGGGAGGCGGCGGCACGCGATGTGGCAGCGGCAATCATGGCTTGAGGGCAGGGGTGCTGGTGAAATTTCCACTGTGCGCTTGCGTTAGGCAGAGATGTCGGGGATGGTTTGCGGCGTGACGTCCGACCCTCGCAAGCCATGGTGGCTGCTGCCCAACCTGCTCAGCCTTGATGCCCCGCTGGTGGCGGTGGTGTGGCTGTGCCTGTTTGCCAGGACCTGGGGCGTGAGCTATCACCCGACGCACAGCTATGTGTTGCTAGGGCTGGGGGTGTGGGTTTTGTACGTGGCGGACAGGTTGCTAGATGCGACGGTGCATGGTGACTCGCCTCGCTGCCGGGCTCGCCATCACTTTCACCGCAAGCATTGGCGAAAATTTGTGGGTGCTGCGATCATAGCGGCCATCGCCGCGCTGGTGACGGTGTTGATGCAAAGCCCGATGAGGATTTTCTCCTATCTGATTGTGGAGGGGCTGCTGGTGGCGGTGTTTTTTGCGATCGCCACCTTCACGGCCCCTTCGGTTGATGACATTCCCTACTTCAAAAATATTGTGGCGGGGATTGCCTTTGCTTTCGGCACGGCCTTGGTTGCGCATGTTTATTTGTATGACCGGGGGATCCAGGATTTGTTGATGTCGCGCGAGTTTCATGCCTTTGCGGTGCTGTGCATATTGAATATTTCCGCGATCGACCTATGGGAACATGCCAGCCGCCATCCCGATCCGGAGGTGCAGGCGAGCGATGAGTTGTCGCTGACGTTGCCCCTGACGTTGCTGGCCGGGGCCTCGCTTTTTTTTGCGTTGCAGGCGGAGCAGCATAGTTCGCGGCCATTTTTTTACGCGATACTAACCGGTTCGGCGCTCTTGCATGTGATCAACCGGATGCGGGCGAGATTCTCCTTGGAAGCCCTGCGGGTGCTCGCGGATTTGGCCTTGGTGGCCCCGGCACTGGTGTTTTTCTCCTTCCCAAGTACCTGATCATGAAGGATGCCGGTAGCTTGCGCTTGGTTTTCGTTGCCACTGGCGACATTGCCTTGCCGGCATTCCGCCACTTGTTGGAGGTTGGGCCGCGGCCGCTGGCGCTGGCCACCCAACCGGACAAGCCCGTCGGACGCCACCAGACGCTGATGCCGCCCACTCTCAAGCTGGAGGCTCTCAAGGCGGGTGTCGAGGTCTGGCAACCGGCGGTCATCGGGGATGTTAGCCGGGAGTTGGCGGCGCTGGCCCCTGACGTCGTCGTCGTCATGGCCTACGGGCAAATCCTCCGCGCTAACATTCTCTCACTGGCCAGCTGCGCCATCGTCAATTTGCATGCCTCGCTGTTGCCGCGGCATCGGGGCGCTTCGTGCATCCAAGCCGCCATTGATGCCAATGACGCCACCACCGGAGTGAGCGCCATGCACGTCATCCGTGAACTCGACGCCGGGGATGTGATCTGCGCCAAAGCCATTCGCCTCGGCCCGGCTGAGACTGGCGGCGGCTTGCATGACCGCCTTGCTGAGTTGGCACCCGAGGTTCTCGCCGAAACTTTGCAGCTCCTCGCCTCCGGCACTGCCACCCGCTCACCCCAGGATCCGGCCCTTGCCACCTACGCCCCCAAACTCGATCGCGAGCACGGCCGAATCGACTGGGCGCTGGACGCCGTGGCGCTGGAGCGGCGCATCCGGGCCTACGACCCGTGGCCGGGGACGTTTGCGGTCGTCCAGGAGGCCGCTCACCCCAAACGCTTGAAAATTTTCCCTCCGGTTGATGTCTGTGACTCGACGCTTCGGCCGGGAGAGTTCGCCGTGGAAGATGGCCACCTCAAAGTCGGCTGCGGGAGCGGGGCTTTGCGGCTCCATTCGCTCCAACCCGAAGGGACGCGGCGAATGACTGCCGCCGAGTACCTGCGCGGCCGCCAGCTTGGCCCCGCCGAGCCCATCGACGATTCCACCGACTGAGTTCTGGAAGTCTTCAGTCCATGATGCCTGAGGGGCAATTCTTCAATCATCCCGCCAAAAATAACTGGAAAAATTTACAAAAGGGCTTGCGGAACCCTGCCGCCCAGTGCAAATTCCCTCCCGAAACCTCACCAAGTAACCTGCTTTACTGTGGATTGCGATTTTTGAATCTCTGTTAAGCCACCCTGCCACCATGTCTGAGAAGCCACTATCCGCCAACGAAGGAATCAAAATAAACAGCAACTACCTGCGCGGCACCATTGCCGAAGGACTTGCCGATGCGTCCAACGGGGTGATCAGTGCTGATGACCAGCAGTTGCTCAAGTTTCATGGTGCCTATCAACAGGACGACCGCGATTTGCGCAGCTCACGCCGCAAGCAGAAGTTGGAGAAAGCGTACTCGTTCTTGGTGAGGATCCGGGTGCCGGGCGGAGTGGTGTCAGCGGCTCAATGGCTGGAAGTGGACCGCTTGGCCACCGAGTTTGCCAACGGCACGATCAAGCTGACCACCCGCCAGGCGTTTCAATTCCACGGGGTGATCAAGTCGGACCTCAAGCGCACCATTGCCGCCATCAATCACGCGGCGCTGAGTACCATCGCTGCCTGCGGGGACGTGAACCGCAATGTGATGTGCAATCCCAACCCCCACCTTTCGTCGATCCATGCCGAGGCGCTCCAGCTGGCTCAGGGGCTCTCTGACCACCTGACGCCGCAAACCCGCGCCTATCACGAAATTTGGCTCGACGGGGAAAGCGTTCTCTCTAGCGAACCGGATGTCGAGCCTCTGTACGGCAAGACCTATCTGCCACGCAAATTTAAAATCGCCATCGCGGTGCCGCCCTCCAATGACGTCGATGCGTTTGCCAACGACCTGGCCTTTATCGCCGTCGTCGAGGGGGACAAACTCGTCGGCTTTAACGTTGCCGTCGGTGGCGGGATGGGCATGAGCCACGGCGTCGAAGGGTCATTCCCGCGCTTGGCCGAGGTGATTGGTTTCTGCCCGACCCAACAAGTCATCGACGTCGCTGAAAAGGTGGTGATGGTCCAGCGGGATTTCGGTGACCGAAGCGACCGCCGCAACGCCCGTCTCAAGTACACCATCCAAGACCACGGCCTGCCTTGGTTTGTCGAACAACTGCACAGTTATCTGGGCTATGAATTGGAATCGGCGCGTGCCTATCAATTTGATGACAATGGCGACCGCTACGGTTGGTTCGAAGATGAGCGCGGCAACTTTCACCTCAATTTGTTTGTGCAGGGCGGCCGCGTGCTGGACACCCCGGCCTATCCGCTGCGCAGCGGCTTGCGCGAGATCGCCAAAATCCATCAGGGCGACTTCCGCCTGACTGCCAACCAGAACCTCGTCATCGCTAACATCTCCCCGGAGCAACGCCCGCAAATTGAAGAACTCCTCAAAGAATTCGGTATCTCCGATAGCCACCGCCAAAGCGCCCTGCGCCTCTCCTCACTCGCCTGCGTCGCCCTGCCCACCTGCGGCCTCGCCCTCGCCGAAGCCGAGCGCTATCTGCCGGATCTGCTAACGGAACTGGAGAATTCCATCGAGGCCCACGGCCTGCGCCACGACGCCATCACCATCCGCATGACCGGTTGTCCGAATGGCTGTGCCCGGCCATTTCTGGCAGAGATCGGATTCGTCGGCCGCGCCCCGGGCCGCTACAACGTCTATCTAGGTGGTGGCTTCGCCGGCCAGCGCTTGTCCAAGCTTTTTCGCGAGAGCGTCCGTGCCGAGGCTATCAAGCCATTGCTGGATCCGCTCATCGCTGATTACGCCAATGCCCGCAACCTCGGCGAACGCTTCGGCGATTTCTGCATCCGCGCCGGTTACGTCGTCGCCACCCAGCAGGGCGCCGATTTCCATCAAAACGTCAATCCCGAAGCCCTCGCCGTCCGCTAAGCTCCATGCCTGCCCTGCAATTCCACACTCCCATCACCCCCGTCCCCGGCGTGGATCCGGCCGAACTCGCCGCCACCTTGGCCCCCATGCGTGCCGGCCAGCGCCTTCGCCACCTGTACGCAACTCTCGGCCCTCGCATGGTCGCAACGACCAGTTTCGGTATTCAAGCCGCAGCGATGCTGCACCTCATAGCCGAGCACGCGCCGAAGGTGCCGGTGGTGTTCATCGATACCGGTTTTCTATTTCCAGAAACCTACCGCTATGCCGAGGAACTCACTTCACGCCTGTCCCTGGATCTCCGGATCTATCAACCTAATCTAACTTCGGCTCGCATCGAGGCGCTGTGGGGCGAACTCTGGAACGATGGCAAGGCCGGAGCCGATAAATACGCGCTCCTAACGAAAATTGAGCCGCTCAACCGGGCCCTGCGAGAAATCGGTGCCGATGTCTGGCTCAGCGGCCTGCGCCGCAGCCAATCGCAAACCCGCGCCGAGCGGCCCTTCGCCGAGCAACAGAAAAAGACACTCAAGGTCTATCCGATTCTCGATTGGGCCGACGCCCAGATGGCACATTATTTTCATGAGCATGAGTTGCCGGTCCATCCGCTGGCTTCGGAGGGCTACGTCACCATGGGCGACTGGCACAGCACCCGGCCGGTTGTCACCGGGGCCGAAGGCGGGGCCGAGGCGACGCGCTTCGACGGCAACAAATACGAATGCGGCCTGCATCTGGACTCCGGCACACCGGATTTTCAAATATGAAAAGACGCAAGTTTCTCTCCTAACCAATAACCAATCCACTAACAAAGAAAATGAATATTGCAGACAACCTGATAGCCACAGTTGGCAACACCCCACTGATTCGTCTTCATCATCTCACCGCCGGTCTTGGTGCTGAGATTTGTGTGAAAGCGGAGTTTTTCAATCCGCTTTTCAGCGTCAAGGATCGCATTGGCAAGGCGATGGTTGAGGCGGCGGAGCGCGACGGTTTGCTCAAGCCCGGTGGTCTGATCATTGAGCCGACGTCTGGCAACACCGGCATAGCGCTGGCGTTTGTGGCGCGAGCCAAGGGGTATCGTTGCATTTTGACGATGCCCGAGAGTATGTCGATCGAGCGTCGGGTACTGTTGCGTCTGCTGGGGGCCGAGATTGTTCTAACACCGAGAGCCCGCGGCATGGGTGGGGCCATTGCAAAGGCCAAACAATTGCTTGAAGAGCATGGCGAAGGATCCTTTGGTCCCGGGCAATTTGACAATCCGGCCAACCCGCAAGTTCACCGCGAAACCACTGCCGAGGAAATCTGGCGCGATACCGACGGGGAGATTGATGCCTTTGTGTCTGGCGTGGGTACTGGCGGCACGCTCACCGGGGTTTCGGAGGTGATCAAGTCGCGCCGCGCGATCAAGACGTTTGCTGTGGAACCAGCGGCCAGCCCGGTCATTTCCGGAGGCCAACCCGGGCCGCACATGATTCAAGGGATCGGTGCCGGTTTCATCCCCAAAAACCTCAATGTGGCGACTATCGATGAGATCATCTTGGTGAGCAACGAAGACGCGCTGGCCACAGCCCAGGCCTTGGCGCAATTGGAGGGGTTTCCCGCCGGTATCTCCACCGGTGCCAACGTCTGGGCCGCCATCCAAGTCGCCAAGCGTCCCGAGTTCAAAGGCAAACGCATCGTCACCATCGGTTGCTCATCCACCGAGCGCTATCTGTCCACCCCGTTGGCTGAAAAAGTACGCGAGGAATGCGCCAATCTCATCGTTCACGACGTCTGAGTCGGGACGTCGGTACGGAACAGCACTTGCCATGGGCTGTGTGCAGAAGTGTGGAAGGATCAGAACTCAGTAAACGACCTCATGGCTTGTTTGAGGTCGAACACTGAGTTCTGAATGAGAAACATCCTCACACCTGCCATGGCTCCCGCATGGCACGGGAACGCAGCCGGTTGGCCTCGTCATCGCCGGGGAATTCCTGTTTGACCGGATCCCATTTCAAATCGCGCTTGAGGTCCAGACAGATATCCATGATCAAATTGGTGGTCATCGTGCGGTGGGCCACTTCGGCACTGGTCACCGGCGTGCGCCGGGATTTGACGCAATTGAGGAAATCGCGGACGTGATTGAGAGGCCGCTGGGTTCTGGCTAGATAGTCTTGCAGCAACTTCTTGGAATCGCGCAACAACGACGGCGAGGAGACATCCGGCTTCTCGTAGCCGTCGGCCGCCGCCACCCAGCCATCCGGCCCTTCATACTTCACGCCGCAGGACCCGCGCCAACCATCGCATTTGGCGACCAACTTGAGACCATTGGCAAAATGCACGGTCATGCCGGCCCCTTTCAAATCCTTGGGATACTCGTAGGTAACAGGTGATGTATCAGCCAGACCAAGGTCGAGTTGGCACTGGAGAATCGTGTGGGACCCCCACTGCGGAATGCCACCAGCGAAATCATATTGCGTGTACCAGCCGGGCGACGGGTATTGGGGGATAAAACCGGCGTTGTAGGGGCGCCAAGGGGCCGGCCCGAGCCACAGGTCCCAATCCAATTCCTCCTTGGACGGTTCGGGTTGGGGCGGCAGCACGGCATTGACCCGAGGCCAATCCGGCAGATACCCGAGATGGGCGTAAACCGTGTGGACCTTGCCAAGCTTCCCTTGCCGCGCCAATTCCCCAGCGACTATAAAGTTGGCTTCACTCGCCCGCTGAGCACCAGTCTGAAATACCCGCCCGTATCGCTGGGTCGCCGCCACCAACGCTTGGCCCTGCGCAATGGTCAGCGCACCGGGCTTTTCACAATACACGTCCTTGCCAGCCTGCATCGCCAAAATCGACGCCGGAGTATGCCAGCGGTCGCCGGTGGCGATGAGCATGGCATCAATTTCCGTGTGTTTACCTAACAAATCACGCATATCCCGGTAAGCCGCGCAGTCTTTGTTACCATTCTTGCCGTCCACGGCGTTCTTGGCACCTTCACGGTTGGCTTTGCGCACGTCACACACCGCCACAAACTGCACGTCCGCTTCGCCTAACATCCAGCCCAAATCGCCAGACCCGCGCCCACCCAAACCAATCGCACCCATCACGATGCGCTCGCTCGGTGCCACCGCCCCGCCCCGCCCCAGCGCCGATGCCGGAATAATGTTGGGTATGGCAAACGCAGTGCTGGCGGCAAGACTGCGGGTGAGAAACTGCCGCCGGTTCAGCGGGGCCCCTAGCAAATTTTGTGTAACTTCACTCATCTGAATGTTAGTTGATAGATATGTGTGTTTTGACTGGTGTTAGGACAATGCTCCGGCCGGTCTGGGGCAGCGGAGCAGGATCCTGATGGAAATTCTCACTTTTCAGTTTCCATTTGCTGCAACAGCTCATGTGCCCGTTTGGCGAGTTCGGGCTTATCAGTGACGACCTCAGCGGCTTTCTTCAAGGCGGCCCTGGTGATCTCGACGCTTTGGCTTTTCTGGCGTTTTTCGGCGACGGCGATGACGGTGGCCACAGCCTCGCGCTTGACGGCGGGGACATCGAGACAAGGGACGATCAAGTTCAGGGATTCGGGATCCGCCAGGTTGGCGAGAGCCGCCAGCAAGAGCAATTTTTCGTCATCCCGCTGAATCATAGAGGCGGATTCACGGCAGATGGCCAGCCTCTGAGGTGCCGGGACATCCTGCTTGGCAGCCATTCCCAGATAGCCCCGCAGGCTCAAGATTTTGTCAACCTGCCCGCTGGAGGATTTCGCCAAGGCCAACAACAATGGCGCGGCCTCACCGGTTTTCCATTCGCACAAACCTCTGATAGCAGCCGTGTGGACGTCCTTGTTGGAGTCGTCAACGGCAGCACGCATCGCATTGAGGGCCTCGGTACCGCCAGCCACGCCCAAGGTGCGCAGCAAGGCAACCTTGGCCTCGGGACCGGCCTTGGGCAGGGCGGCGACGAGTTTTGCAACGCAGGCTTTGGGGTCGGCGGAGGCCGCGCAAATCGCTGCGAGGGCTTTTTCGATCGCAGCGATCTCTGCGGCATTGGTATTGGTCACCAAGCGGTCCAGCAGGGAGGAAATCTCCGTCTCACTGGCAAGTTCGGCGAAACATCTGATGGCTGCCGAACGCAACGCCTCATCTTTGTCGTCCCTGATTTTCAAAAGCAGGGGCAGCGCTGTGGCAATCCGCCGTTGGCTGACCAATTCGATCATCTTCAACTTCACCGCTTGATCGCCCGAACCCAACAAGCGCAGAACACACGCATCGACTTCGGGTCCCGGCAAGCCAGCGATGCCCGCCGCCGCCGCTTGCGCAACCTCCCCCTCGGCATCCTTGAGCAACTCAGTCAACGGCACCGCTGCCGCCGCATTGCCAATCTCCACCGCAGCACGAATCGCCGCAACCCGCGCCGCCTTGTCGCCCGCCTTGGCCAAACCTAGCAAACCCGGCAAGGCCGTGGCATCGCCACGTTTGCCTAACACATTGCACAGCACGAGTTGGCGGTCTGGGGCGGCTTTAGCCAACTCATCGGCCAGCACTTTGGAAACTTCGGCCACCTTCATTTCGATGGCGATGCGCTCAGCGGCCAGCATCAAACCGAGGTTGGAGCCGCGAAGAGCTTCCAGCAACAATGGCAAGCCATCCTTCTGGCGGGTGAGAATCGCCCCGCGCAGGGCTCCGGCGAGCACCTGGTGCGGCGCTTGTTTGAGGTTGCGCAGCGTGTCATAAATGACGATGGCCTTGTCGTTCTGGCCGCTGGCCGCAAGCGCTTCCGCACACCGGAAAAGCCCTTCACAAACCGCGAGTTGGCTGATCGCAGGCACATCCGGCAACGTGGCTAACAGTGGCTTGGCGGCCTCGGCACTGCCGATCTTGCCCAGAGCCCGCGCCACGGCTTGCACCACCTCCGCATCGCCATCTTTCAGCAATCCGGCCAGAGCCGCCAGCGCTTTTTCATCGTGGCGCACCCCAAGGCTGCCAATCACCCCGACCAGCGGGCGCCCCTTGAGCTTGCCCAGTGCCGCCCGAAGCGCCTCATCCGCAGCCGGTCCGGGCACCGTTTCCAGGCCGTAGCGTGCCATGTGGGTTAGTTTTTCATCAGCTAACAAGCCAGCCAAGACCGGCACGCACTCGGCGCTACCGATGCGGGCCAACTCGCGGCAGGCGTCGGCCTTTTGAAGGAATTCGGCATTGGATTGCAGTACGGCGATGAGTTTGGCTTCCTGCTCCTTGGCCGGGGCTTGCGCCATGGCTGGATAAACACCGCTGCTCAGCAGGGCAACAATCAGGGTCTGTTTCAGTTTGGATATTTTCATGACGATACTTTCTTTCGGTTTAGATCCATTTCTTGGTTAGATTATCCATGGTTCACGCATGGCACGGGAGCGCAGACGGTTAGCCTCGGCGTCGTTGACGAATTCGGCTTTGATGGGGTCGAACTTGACGTCGCGTTTGAGCCACATGCAGATATTAGCGGCGTGCACGGTGGACATTGAGCGGTACATGACTTCGGCATTGGCCACCGTCTGACGACGCGTTTTGATGCAATCGAAAAAGTCACGGACGTGATTCATCGGGCGCTGGGTCCGGGCGATGTATTCGGCAATGACCTTTTTAAAATCGGCGAGCAGGGCCGGCGATGAGGCGTCTGGCTTTGAGTAACCATCGGCGGCGGCGACCCAGCCCTCGGGGCCGTCGAAGCGTTCGCCGCACGAGCCATGCCAGTACTTGTCACCGCGGGACAAGACCATCTTAGCGCCGTTGGCAAAGGTGGTGACCATGCCGTCTCCGGTGGGGTTGTCCACATACTTGTAGTCGATGGGAGATGTGTCCAGCGCGTTGATGCCGGCCTGAGCCTGGGCGAAGGTATGGGCACCCCACTCACCGATGCAACTGGTGTGGAAGTCGTAAAGCCCCCGCCAGTCGCCTTGGACGTAACTCGAGTTATAGGGGCGCCACGGGCAGGGGCCCAGCCAGATATCCCAGTCCACCTCGTCCTTGGGTGGTTCCGGTTGGGCCGGCTTCCAGGCATTGCCCATGATGGCGGCATCCCACGGCGCAATATGGGCGTAGGCGGTATGCACCTTGCCGAGGCGGCCGGAGCGGGCGGTCTCGATCGCAAAGACGTGGTTAGGCTCGCTGAGTCGCTGCGCCCCGGTCTGATAGACGCGGCAATACTCGCGTGCCGTATCGGCCACGGCCTGTCCTTCTGCGATGGTCATGCAGGAGGGTTTTTCGGAATAGACGTCCTTGCCGGCACGCATTGCTAGAATGGAAGCGAGGGCATGCCAGTGGTCGCCGGTGGCGATGAGCACACCATCAATATCGGTGCGCTCCACCAGGAACTCACGGATATCGCGGTGCATGGTGCAGTCCTTGGTGCCATACTTGCTGTCGATGGTTTGTTTGACCGCTTCGCGGCGCTCTTTGCTGATATCACAGATGGCGACAAACTGGACATCGGGCTCGCCCATCATCCACGTCAAGTCCGAGCCGCCCCGGTTGTGGATACCAATTCCACCCATCACGATGCGATTGCTAGGTGCGACCGCCCCCCCCTTGCCCAAGGCCGACGCTGGGATGATGGTGGGGATGGCAAACACAGTGCTGGCAGCAGCGCTGCGTTTTAGAAACTGCCGACGCGTCACGGCGGAATTCGCTTTTGGATCTGTTGTCATGGTTGGCCGGGGTTACTTGAATTCCTTGAGCATGATGTTCTTGAACTGCACTTTCATCGGCGGCCCGGGATGCATTTGCAGCGCAATGATGCCACTCTTGGCGGCAGTCTTCGCGTCATTGTCTGTGATCTGGCACATCAGCACGCCATTGACGTAAAGTGTGATCTCCGGACCACGGCAAATGATCCGATAGGTATTCCAAGCCTCCTGCTTGTAGTTCTTGATTAACTCGGCCGCATCCCCAATCTTGCCAACTTCCTTCTGGCCATCTGGGGTGATGGTCACTTTTTCGCCGCGCGCACCGATGAGACCGCGCTGGTGATGATAGACAAAACCCACCAGGCCGCCGTCGCCAGTCATATCTGCCTGATAGCCAAAGGTATCCCAGTTAGGCCTGGTTTCCGAGCGGATTTGCACGCCGGAGTTGGCGGAGACACTCAATTTGAACTCACAAGTGATTTCAAAATCGGCCGGTTGGCCACCTTTCCAGATGAGATAATTGCAGGCCGTGCAGGGTTTCTGTGGCGTGCTTTCGGCGGTGAGGGCTCCGTCCTCCACCGTCCACCATCCCGGCGCGCCGTCCCAGCCAGTTAGATCCTTGCCATTGAACAAACTAACGCCGGCGGGCACCTTGGCCTGCGCTGCGGTTAGGGCCAGCTTGGCGCGGGCTGTTAGCTTCTCATCCTTGCCGACCTTGATAACTTGCTCCATGACGGGGATCACGGCGTCCGGTCGCTCATTGAGCAGGCGCTCGGCAATGGCAACACTCGCCAGGCAGGCTTCTGCCTGCAGTGCCGCATTGTCCAAGTGGGTTGCCGCCATCGCCAACGATCCGGCATCAGCACCCGCCGCCAACACACCTAGCAAGATTTTCCGCTCCTCGTCGCGCTGGACCAAGGCGGCGGCTTCCTTGCACATTTCCAAGCGCTTCGCAGGGGCCACGTCCTTGTCGCCGCTGACGCGCATGTAACCACGCAGGGCGAGCAATTTGTAAGTGGCATCGGGCGAGGTCTTGGCCAGGGCTAGCAGGTCGGGGGCGGCTTCAGCGCTGCTCCAGTCACAGAGTAAGCGGGTGGCAGTATCTTGGACGTCTTTGTTAGAATCGGCCATGGCCGCGCGAATCGCTTGCAACGCCTTGGGGTCAACCACCGAGCGGAGCAAACGCAACAGCGCACACTTCGGGGCGGGCTGCGCGGCCGCCAAGCCGGCGACCAATTTTTCTGCGCAAGCGGCCCGGTCCGTCTGCCTGCCGCAGATGGTGGCCAGCGCCTTCTCGGCCGTCTGGGCCTCTTCTGGCGTGGCATTTTTCACCAGGATACCTACGACACTGGATAGATCAGCGAGGCTGCCGAGTTCGCGCAAGGTATTGATGCATCCGGCGCGCACTGCGGCGTCAGCATCTTCGCGTGCCGCTTTGGAGACAGCGGGCATCGCACTGTAGCAGGCACGCCGACTGATGATATCTGCGGCGATGAGGCGGGTTTTTGCCACAGGCGAGGCGAGCAAAGCTATGCAGGTGGCATCAGCATCGGCCATCGGGAAGGCGACAACGGCCGACTGAGCGGCCTTGGCCAACTCACCCTCTGGCCCCACGGCGACTTCTGCCAGGCGCTGCATGGCGGCGAAGTCGCCGAGCTTTGCTAGGGCGGCAATGGCGGCGACGGCGACTTTTTCGTTGGAATTTTTGGTGAGGGCCAGCAAGGTGGGCACGACGGCTTTATCGTGGCGCACGCCGAGGGCCTCGATCACGGGCACTTGCTTGTCAGGGGGCAACTGGCTCACCTCGGCAGTTAGGGCACGGGTCAACTCGGCACCGGGCAGATCATGAGCCAAGCCCAAGGCCACGACGACCATGCCGGCATCATCGCTCTTGAGTTGTTCGATAAGCAGGGGGATGCCAGCAGCCTGTTTGGAGACGATGAGGCTGCGGGTCGCTTCCATGCGGATATGGCGAGGCACCTGCAAGCCGCGGAGCTTTTCACAGATGGCGGCGGCTTGGGCATGTTTGCCTTCGGTGATGAACCCATCGGCATTCCTGAGGGAGCCTTCGCAAAGTGCCGCTAGAGTAGCCGCTGGGGCTCCTGCCAGTGCATCCCCTAACGCCTTCGAAGCGGCCTCGCCACCGATGCGACCCAAGGCTGCGGCGGCTGCCGTGGCCAATTGGGAATCCGCATCCTTTAACTTGCTGGATAGCCATGCCACCGCTGCTGCATCGCGACGCTTGCCTAGCGAATTGATCACGCCCACCTGCAGCTTGCCTTGCAACTTGCCGGCCGCGTCGCGCAACGCGGCGTCAACCGCCGGGTCTGGAATGGCTTCCAAGCCGATGCGGGCCCACGATGAGAGTTTTTCGTCAGATAATAGAGCTGCCAGGGCTGGCACCGCAGCCTTGGTCCCGCAAATGGCCAGACGCTTGCAGGTGATCGCCTTGTCCTGGGGCGCGGCATTGGATTGCAGCACCGCAATCAAAGCGGCCTCCTGGCTTGGATCGGCGGCGATGGCGGTGAACGCTCCACCAGTTAGAATGCAGGCGGCCATCGCCGCACGGATAGAGAAATGATTGATCTTGAACATTGTATTGATTGGTTAAATCCAGGTCAGCTTCGCGGGTCGGTTAGACGATCAAATTCGCCACGGTTCGCGCAAGGCTTCCGAGCGCAGCCGGTTTGCTTCTTGATCACCGATGAACTCGTTTTTGACGGGATCGTATTGCAACTTGCGGCCGAGGAATTGGGCGATATTGGCGGCATGACAGACGATGTGCGACTGACAGGCGACCTTGGCGTTGGCACGCGGCTGGTTGCGGGATTTGACGCAATCGAAGAAATTGCGGATATGGAAATTGGCGGGGTAGCCGCTGCTTTTTGCGCGTTTGCCGTTGATCAAATCCAGTGAACTGGCAAACAATTCACCGCTGTCGCCGGTTTCGACCCAGCCGTTCTCCCCTTCGTAGCGCACCGGGCAGGAGCCCGAGTTGAGCCATCCGTCATTGCGCATGACGAGCTTGACGCCACTGGCATATTTGGCACAGAGCTGGTTGCCTTCCGGCCAATACTCGACGGCTGAAGTATCATCGGTTTGATTGGCCCACTGGCATAGATCGACGCAGTGTGAGCCCCATTCGAGGCAACCGCCGCCGACGAGTCCCCCGCCCTTTTCGAAACCGCCGCCATTGTGGAGAATGCCGTCGTTGAACGGACGCCAAGCGGCCGGCCCAAGATACATATCCCAATCGGCCACCTCTTTGCCGGGGTCTGGCTGCGCTCCGGGCCAGCCGCTGGATTCCGTTCCAAGGCCGCCGGGATGAGCATGCAGAACGGTGAGTTTGCCGAGCTTGCCGCGTTGCGCCAGACTGGCCGCAAACTCAAAGTTAGGCAGGCTGCGCCGCTGCATGCCACCTTGCAGCAAGCGTCCGGTGCGCTGGAATGTTTCCGCCAGAATCAAGCTCTCAGCGATGTTTTTCGTGCACGGCTTCTCACAATACACGTCCTTGCCGGCCTTGGCCGCCATGACCGAGGCCAAGGCGTGCCAGTTAGGCCCGGTGGCGATTAATACCGCATCAATGTCAGGACGTGCCAACAGCTCGCGGAAGTCGTTGTACATCACGCAATCCTTATTGCCGTACTTGCCATCCACTTGCTGCTTGGCCGCCTCCCGGCGCTCCTTGCGAACATCGCAAACCGCAACACAGCGCACATCCTGTTCTTCTAACATGCAACTGAGGTCGTAGCTGCCCCGGCCCCCGATACCGATGGCTCCAAAGGTGATTTTTTCGCCGGGGGCGACCGCACCGTCGCGGCCAAGCGCGGCGGCTGGGATGAAATACGGCAGCGCCAAGGCACCACCGGTCAGAGCGCTGGTTTTTAAAAATCGCCGACGCGAGCTGCTTGCTGGATTCAATGATTCGGACTGCATGAGGCGGATACATCGGACTCACCATGGATTTTTCATTTTTTTCATCGCCGTGGCGAGTAGGCATCGATGTCCTGCCCGTCACGTTAGGGGAGAACTCCCGATGGCAGGCAGGAAATTCGCGGTTGCATTTGTGCGGGACGCGCCAATAGTGGGCCCGCAGATGAGAAACCTTCCTATAAACGAAACACCCATGAAATATCTATTGCCACGTGTTTGGCCCTTGTTCCGACAGAAAATTTTACCGCTGGCGGGTGTTCTCGCCTACCTCATTGCAGCGGGAATGGCTGCGGGAGCCAAGGATCCGACGGACGTAACAGCGACGGTAGCGGCCGCAGTCAAGGGCGAGCGTCTGACGATTTCAGCTAACAACAATGTATTTGGTGACACCGCTCCAGGCGTCCCCAAGAGACTCCACGTTGAATATAGCTCCAACTCTGACAAACTCACCAAGGACGCCGGTGAGGGCGGGCAGCTGGAGATTTCAGTGCCGGCCGGCCGGAAACTCGTCATAACCAAGGCCGTTTATGGGCCAGCAGATGGCTCAAAGGTGGTGGCTGCCAGCGCCATCACGGAGGATCCAGGCGCGCTTTTGGACACACTTCCCGGCTTCAAGATCGAACACGTGTTGAGGGCCGGTGGGGCGAAGAACGGTTCGTGGATCTGCATGGCGAAGGATCCAAAGGGCCGCCTGCTGTTAGGTGGACAACACGGACAGCCTATCACCCGGGTGACGCTCAAGGATGGCAAGAGCATCAAGGAAGAGTTGCTGCACATCCCGGTGAGCGAAACGATGGGCATGCTGTTTGTGGGTAACTCGCTTTACGTCAATGGCAACGGCAGCCGCGGCTTCGCTCTCTATCGCTGCAAGGATACCAAGGGCGATGATAGCTATGATGACGTGGAATTTCTCCGCGAGTGGCAAGGCGGCTCCGGCGAACACGGGGCCCACGCTCTCACGTTAGGTCCAGACAAAATGCTCTACGCGGTCTGCGGCAATTTCACCTCCATACCCGCAAACCTCGCGCCTAGCTCACCTCACCGCAATTACGCTGACGACCTGGTGCTCAAGCGCATCGAAGACGGCAACGGCTTTGGCTCGGGCAAACCACCGCCCGGCGGCTTTGTCGCCCGGATGGATCTGGACGGCAAGAATGCCGAATTGTTTGCATCGGGTCAGCGCAATGATTATGACGTGGCGTTCAATGCCGACGGTGAATTGTTCGGGTTTGACAGTGATATGGAATGGGACTGGGGCACGCCTTGGTACCGGCCGATCCGCATTTTTCATGCCGTTCGCGGCGGGGACCAGGGGTTTCGTGAGGGTAGCGCAAAGTGGCCGGAGTATTATGCCGACAGCCTGCCAGCCTCCCTCAACGTCGGCATCGGCAGCCCAACCGGCACCATCTTCGGCACCGGTGCAAAATTTCCGGTCAAATACCAAAAGGCCATGTATGCCTGCGATTGGACGTATGGCCGGATCCTCGCCGTGCACCTCACTCCCAACGGCTCTAGCTATTCCGGAACCTGCGAAAACTTCGTCGCTCCCAAAGGATTGCACCAAAACCACGGCAAAACACCTCTCAATCTAACGGATGTGGTGATCGCTGACGATGGCTCGCTGTACTTCACCATTGGCGGCCGCGGCACCCAGTCGGACCTCTATCGGGTCACTTACACCGGCAGCGAAGCCGCCACCCCGCTGACTGCCAGCCAGTTGCACGACGACGCCGGCAGCGCCGCCCGCGCCCTGCGCCACCAGCTCGAAGCCTTTAACGTCAAACTGGATCCCGCTGCCATCGAGTTTGCCTGGCCGCAACTGCGCAACCCGGATCGTTTCATCCGCTACGCCGCCAGACTCGCAATCGAACGCAACCCCGTCGCCACCTGGCAGGCCCGCGCATTGGCTGAATCCCAGCCGGACGCCGCATTCACCTCCTTGCTGGCGTTGGCCCGACTCGGTGGTGCGGACGCCCAACCTGCCATCATCAAGGCGTTGGGCGCATTCCCCTTTGCCAAACTAACGGAATCACAGACGCTCGACAAATTGCGTGTTATGGAGGTGTCCCTGGCGCGTCAGGGAGTTCCCGGCGGGGAGGTAGCTGCGGCGCTGATCGCTGAGCTGAGCCCGCTCTATCCGGCCAAGACGGAATTTGCCAATCGCGAATTATGCCAGTTGTTGCTGGCGCTCAACGCGCCGGAAGCCGTGGCCAAGACCGTCGCGCTGCTCAAGGCGTCGCCGACGCAAGAAGAGCAAATCACCTATGTGATGGCCTTGCGCAACATCAAGACCGGCTGGAGCGCGGATCTGCACAAGGATTATCTATCGTGGTGGACGACCGGCCGTTCCAACGAACATCCCAAATCCGTGGTTCAATGGTTTACCGACGCTGGCATCGGCTACAACAACGGCTCGAGCTTCGGCGGCTTCTTGTCCCACGCACTCGACGAGGCCAAGGCCTCACTGACGCCCGCAGAAGTCGCCGCGCTCGGCGATTTGAACAAGCCCGCACCAACTGCCACGGCACCGGTCGAAGCCCGCAAACTGGTGAAAGTGTGGACAACGGCCGACCTCCAACCGCTGCTGGAGAAGGTGGGCAGCGGCCGCGATTTTGCCCGTGGCAAAGCGGCGTTCAGTTCCGCCCAATGCATCCTTTGCCATCGTTACGGCGATCAGGGCGGGGCCGCCGGTCCCGACCTAACCACGGTTGCCACCCGTTTCAAGAGGCAGGATATTTTGGAGTCCATCACCGAGCCGTCGAAGGTGGTATCTGAGCAATACATGAACGCCTTTCTCAAGATGGCCGATGGCAGCGTGGTCGTCGGCCGCATCACTGAGGAGACAGCAGACAAAGTGATGGTCCAGCCAAATCCATTCGATAAGGCGACCATTCCAGTAATCAAGTCGCAGATCAAGTCCCGCGAATTGTCGAAGATCTCGCTGATGCCCGAGGGATTGCTCAACACCTACACACAGGAGGAAATCCTTGACCTGTTGGCCTATCTGGAATGCATGGGTGATCCCAAACACCCGGATTTCAAGAAATAACCCGCAGCTTCAATAGGCAGGATTGATCTCCAGTTGCCCCCGGCCTTCGCCCTGCCAGGCGGCCGGCAATACCACCACTCCCGGCAACGTGACGGGGTGCGGCGGCGAAAATTCCGATACAGCCAGTGACATTTTTATCAGGCCGTCAGATTGGACCTCGACCGTTTGTTTTTGACTTGAGTCCACTTGGCCGTCGGCGGTGAAGAAGCGGATGCCCTCGGCCGTTTTGGGCAGCGGATTGCGGGGGGGGCTTTGAAGGGTTAGAACGATCAAACCCTGCTCGCGCTTTACCGCGATGCGCCACGCCGGATCCGGCTTGGGCACCCATGCGCGGAATTTTGCAAACAACGCATGGGTCGCCGGGTCAGGCACCACGGAATCCCCCACCGGCAAGGTCACGACGAAGGGCACTTTCAAGGCGGGATTGCAGATTGTGCCGCAGCACATCCACGAGACTTTTGCGGTCAAGGTCACCGTCTTCGCTGTTAGATTCGCAGCAGCCGTCATCGGGATCAGCAACAAGGTCTCACCTTGATAGCCTTGGGTATCGTAGGCCGCCATCCTGACCACCTCGGGGGCCGGCCATTGCACATCTCCTGCCACAATGCCCGACGGCAATTCCCATTCCACTTGCGTCGCAAGCCCAACAATCCCAGGGTGCTTCCAATAACTGTGATGCCCAGCCGGATGCCGCAGGTGCAGCCCCAGACAAAACGCCTCACCCGCATGAATACTCCGCTGCTCGGAAAGCAACTCAACATCCAACGGATTGGCACCCCTAGCTGTCTGTACCAAAGGTGACACAAGCAGGACACTCAGGAGTAAACTCGATCGCATGGCGTCCGTGATACGCTCGGGATCCCGCATTTTCAAACATCAATTTACTGGGCTGCCCATTCGCCGCCACTGCATCGAGTGCGGCTCGAAGGGCGGAGCCCGCCACACCGCTTTGGCTCAAATGGGAGAGTTGCGGGGCGTTCCCAGCAGCGCCAAGCCGTCTCGCGGATTGCTGTAGCATCATTCACCTCCACCCATAGCTTCAGAACTTCGCGCTCGACCTCGCTTTCGAGAACGAACCGAACAAGTCGGATTCCCTAACTGTCGGCTGTGGGCGGAAGCGCAATGCCTCAAACAAATGTTACCATGCGAGGACTGACCCCATCGGCC
>CAIQXC010000162.1 GCA_903875675.1 Akkermansiaceae bacterium | reverse complement strand
CATGGACTGTGACCACATAGTCGGTGGTGATCGCGTTATCTGATGACTTGACGGTGTACGTCACCGGGCTTGAGAAGTTCTGGCTGGAACCCGACGCCTTGTCGCAAGTGGAACTGTAAACAAGCTTGTACGGCGGCGCTAGGCTCGTGACATCCGTGCCAAACGGCACGTACCAATCGATGGTGTGCGCCGTCTGGTCCACCACAGCCGGATTTTCCGGCGGGCCGAAGCGCTTGATGACGGCGACCGGCGTGGTCGCCGGATAGGCCGCGTTGATCGCATACTTGCTGGCGAGGTAGCCGCCCACGCGGTCTTCGTCATCTTCGGAGAGCGGGCTGGTATAAACAATCACCTCAGCCACATCGACTTGGCCGTTCCCCCAATCGTTGTTAGGACGCCCTAAGCGACCGAATGCACCCCCACTATTGACGGGATTGACCTTGAGCAACATGTACTGGTTGACGTCATTGGAGAAATGCCAGTTGTTGCCGTTCTTGGTGGCACTTGTGCCATTTACCGACACCGCATTGGGAGCATTTCCATCCCACATTTGCTCTGAGTCTCCTTGTAACATCCAGCCACTATTGTTCTGTTGTCCGATCGGGCCACCCCAGTCGCTGCCCCAATGACTCGGGTTTCCGCTATCATAGGAATAGCGGCCAGAGCGCAGGACAATGAATTCCTGCCCCGGAGTGATGTTGTGATTGATGACCAGATTGTTACCACGGAACAACACGGCCGGGTGACCGTTGATTTGTGAAGCCGCCAACGCCGGGCTGCCATCACCTACCGTGGCGTGATTGCCATTGCCCGATTGGTCATCCCAACCTGTAACGGTCGTCCCGTCGGTCGTGACACCCGACTCAGCATCGTACCAAGCGTTCAAACCACTCACCGCCGCGAGTCCGGAAACGGTGACCGTGACGGTGTAGTCGTTTTGGACCAGACTGTCCGACGAGGTGACGATGTAATGGATTGGACTGGAGAAGTTATGGGTCGCTCCCGATACCTCGGTACATGTGGCTCCGGAGGACAGTGTGAAGGTGGGCGCGAGGTCCGCCGGATTTGCCCACGACGGCACGGTCCAAGCGATGGTCTTGGCATTTTGGTCAATGACCGCAGACGACATATCGGCGAGGCCGAACCGGGTGATTTTCGCATCCGGCGAATGACTCACCGGGTCGGTCAAGGTGATGTCACCAAACACACCGCTGTAGCTTGAGCCGCCCCCGGGGCTGATCCCCACGTGGAAATTGGTCCAAGCAAATCCGCCGGCACCCGAGATGGGTCCGGCAATCTGGACGCCATCGAGCCAAACCGTGTAATCGCCAACCTCCCGAGTGACTTCGATGTGCTGTGCGGTATCAGGCGTTACAGGGAAATGAGCCAATACCGGGGAGTTCCCCCACGCGCTGAGGGAGACGACCCACTCATCGTTATCAGCATCCACTTTTCTGACTCCAATCCACAGAGTGGGCGAATCCCCCCCCTTGGTGGACAACACGTTGGATTGATCTCCTCCCGTATATGCCGGATGATTTGCCTTGAAATAACCACCCAAAGTGAAGTCATCGGTCGGCAATCCCCAACCCGAGGTGTCCGGCCAGGTTGCCAATCCGGACACGCAGTTAGATGATGGTCCCCAAGGCGATGGGCTGGCGACGACAGTGCCACTGCCCCCCAGGTTACGGCCATTGCCGCTCGAATCGTCGCCATTGCCGTTGCTGAACGTCCAACTGGCATAAGTGACCGCTTGGGCACTTCCTGCCGCCAGACCTGCTCCCATCGCTAACGCGAGGGCGAGATGTTTGAGGGGTTTTCGATAATTTCTAACTACGTTGTAGGTGCTCATGATGTTTTGATATTCTGGTTCTTCACAATCAGGCATTTGGGACCATTGGCTGGTTTGGATTATTGACTTAACTGATGGATTGGGCGTCCATCAGCGCTGAGTTGGGCTAGCCGCTTGATCCTATCCGATGCTTCGTGGTGCCGACAAAAGCGACTCAAAATCACCGGGTTAGATTCGCCGATTCCCAACGGAAAGAAAATGATTAACGGGCAGAATCGGGGGCGCAAGCAAAATCATCAAAATATTTGTCGGAGTTGCGGCCGGAGATATGACGCAGGACTCTATTCTGGCAATTGGATCTTATCACCGAGGAAGCGCGGACGGGTGCCGAGAACGTGGACGTCGAGCCACATCAGGAGCCGCGCGCCGACTTCCCGCAATTTGGTTTTGAGGCCGGCTTGCGTTTGGACGTTGCGGGCGTTGAAGCCGATGGCGTGCATGCCGTTGACCTGGGCCAGATAGACGGCGCGTTCATTTTGGAACCGCTGGCTGATAAACACAATTGAGTCGAGCCCGAAGATTTCCTTGGCCCGGACCACGGAGTCGAGGGTGCGCAGGCCGGCGTAGTCGCAGATGATTCGTCCGGCGGGCAGGCCGCGTTCGATGAGCGCCTGTTTCATTTTTTCGGGCTCATTGTAATACTTGCTCGAGTTATCTCCGGAGACGATAATGATATCCAGTTTGGCGGCCTTCCAAAGTTTTTCGGCTGCATCGATGCGGTAGCGGAAGTACAGGTTTTCCAATCCGTTGACGCGGTCGCTGGTGCCAAACACCAGTCCAACGTGTGTTTTTGGCAGCGCCGTCACCTCGTCAAACAAGCATCCTCTGGATGCCCACACCGCAGTGATGTTGGCGTAAACGAGCACTCCGAGGCCCACCAAGAGAAGGCTGGTTGCGAGGCATCCAAAGCGTTTGAGCCATGGCTGCGACAGGTGCTTTGGCTGGGATTTCATGGATTGCGGTTGGCCATTGGGGCGGCGGCGGGCTGCGGCCTGCTGAGCAGGTGTTTCAGCGACGCCACCCATCCACGGGGCTGCGGCCACTCCGGCGCGAGGACCCGCAGCGGCTGGTGGGTCTCGGCAAAATGAATTTCACGGAAACGCCCGAGCAGCTCGCCGTCCACTTCCACTGGCACCTCCACATCCGCCCGCACCACGAAGTCCGCCGTTTGCAGATAGGTGGCGGAGGACACCCGGTCCAGACCGCCGGCCGCCAGTCCACGCAGCAAATCGAGCACCAACCGGTATCCTTCCTCCTTGTATACGAGCACGTCGAGCATCGAATCCTGGTTGTCTGCCTTGCGGAAAAACTCGAATGGCCCACCGTAAAGCTTGCCATTGCCCGCCAGTACCGCCACCCCGGTTTCGCGCCGGCCATCGGCGCAAATCACTTCCACCTGCGGCGGATGTTCGCCGAGCACCCGCGCCGCTGCCAGCAAGTATGCCAGCGGCCCCAATGCCTTTTTTGAGGCCCAACTGGTTTCTTCGATGACCTTGGCATCGATGCCGACCCCAGCCATCTGCACAAACGGCACTTGATTGGCCGCGAACAGGTCGATGTGCTTAATAAACCCGCGTTCGATCACCTCGTACGCTTGGGTCAGGCTGTTACACGGGATGCCTAACTCCCGGGCGAACACGTTCATGGTACCCGTGGGCAGAACTCCCAGGGCCGTGTTGGTGCCGGCCAATCCGCGCACCACCGCATTGAGCGTGCCATCTCCGCCGGCGGCGATGACCACCGGTTCGCCAGCCTCGGCGAAGCGGGCCGCCAATGCGCAAGCATCATCCTCGTTGGCGGTGGCGAAGAGTTCCACGCTGGCGGTTTTCCCCTCCAAAAACCGCAGCGCCCACCGTCCACGCTGGCTGCGTGCCTTGGGGTTGAAAATGAGCGGATAGCGTCGCGACGGCGGCATGCCCGACTATGCACTGGTCCCAGCCATTCCGACAATCCGATTTAAACGACAATCTTGGAAGGCTTGGCCAAGGTGAGTTGTGGCGTGCCGTTGAGGTCCGAAGGGTTCGATCTGAGGGACTGGCTACGTGGGACTTTGGCAAGTTTCGCTCCACTTTTCCGTTCCGTGAAGGATCTCGCTCCACAGCAGGTTTTCGGCGGAGAAAACGAAGCGGCCTAGAAACGGTTGTTGTTCTAAAACCAATGGCAGCCAGTGGCGGTCATCAGCCCACATGAGGGGATAGGGGATGGCATTCACGGGGGTCCACAGCGGGGTGGCCTCGGCGGTTTCGGTGGGGGTGCCGGAGAACTGATCGGAGCGGAAGACATGGCAAAGGATGTCCGGGTGATCGGACATGGCAAACCACAACTCGCCAAGTTTGCGCGGGGCGTGCGGGGTGATGCAGAGTTCTTCCTGGGTTTCGCGGATGACGGCTTGCAAGGGCGTCTCACCGAGCTCGATTTTGCCTCCGGGGCCGTTGATTTTGCCTGCGCCGAGGCCGCGTTTTTTTTCGATGAGAAGCACCTGTCCGTCGCGCACGACGAACATCAACGTGGCGAGCATAACACCCTGCCAGGATGTCCAATCGATGGGGGAAGCGGTCATCTGACAATAAATGGCGGCCTTGTGGCTACCTCCCCGATTTCTGGCGCTGACGAGATTCCTCGTCCAGCTTTTTCTTCTCATCCTGCTGCCGCTGGTGGGCTTCCTCGGCCGCCCGCTGACGCTGGGCATCGGCTTGCTGGGCTCGTTGTTTGGCAGCTTCCTCGGCCTGCTGTTGGTGAACTTGTGCCTGCTGACGCTGCAATTGTTCCTGCTGGAGTTGGCGGGCTTCTTCGGCGGCACGCTGGCGTTGGGCATCGGCTTGCGCTGCTCTTTGCTGGCTGGCGAGGGCAGCGGCCTGGCGTTGGCGGGCCTCCTCGGCGGCCTGCTGGCGCTGGGCATCGGCTTGCGCTGCCTTTTGCTGGCTGGCGAGGGCGGCGGCCTGGCGTTG
>CAIQXC010000161.1 GCA_903875675.1 Akkermansiaceae bacterium | reverse complement strand
CGGCTGATACTGGCCCGCCGGGGTGGTTCTTGCAGGTGCATCGCGATCCGGCATCCGTTTCAGGCTCGTGAGCCAGTCGCCGATTTCGGATCCCGGGTCAAAGACGGCGTCTAAGCCGCCTGATAACTGGGCCGACCGGCAATATTTTCGCGAACAAGCGCTCTCCAATCCGCATGGATTGCCAAATTTGCGTCGATTTCCCTCATAAGGTTGCAAAGATGACATTCGCTCGCTTAATTCGTCACGCTATGTCCAACACCCCAACCACCACCCACGCCGCCCTTCAACAATGGGTCACTGAAATGACCGCCCTTTGCACTCCCGCCTCCGTCGAGTGGTGCGATGGATCTCAAGCCGAATGGGAGCGTCTTACATCCCTGCTTGTCGAAAAAGGCACCTTCACCCGCCTCAATCCCGAAAAGCGCCCGAATTGTTTCCTCGCCCGCTCGACCCCTTCCGACGTCGCCCGCGTTGAAGACCGCACCTACATCTGCTCCGCCACCAAGGACGGTGCCGGCCCCACCAACCATTGGGCCGATCCCGCCGAAATGCGCGTCACGCTCAACGAAAAATTCCGCGGCTGCATGACCGGTCGCACGATGTATGTGATCCCCTTTTGCATGGGGCCTCTGGATTCGCCGCTGGCAAAAATTGGCGTGGAGATCACCGACAGCGCCTATGTGGTGACCAACATGCGCATCATGTGCCACATGGGGGCCCACGTCCTCAAGCGCCTCGAAGATGAGGCCACTGGCACCATCACCAAAAAGCGCGATGGCTTCGGCACCTTCATCCCCTCACTGCATTCCGTCGGCGCGCCACTCGCCCCCGGACAGGCCGACACCACCTGGCCCTGCAATGACGATAAGTACATCGTTCATTTCCCCGAGACCCGCGAGATCATGTCCTACGGCTCGGGATACGGGGGTAACGCACTGTTAGGTAAAAAGTGCCTGGCGTTGCGCATCGCTTCGAACATTGCCCGCGATAACCAGTGGATGGCCGAGCACATGCTCATCGTCGGTGTGCACGCCCCGGACGGCACCACCAACTATCTATCCGTCGCGTTTCCCTCGGCTTGTGGCAAAACCAACCTCGCCATGCTCATTCCGCCGAAAGCCTATCTGGATGCCGGTTGGAAAACGTCCATCGTCGGTGACGACATCGCTTGGTTGTGGCCTCACGAGGATGGCAAGCTCCACGCCATCAACCCGGAAACCGGCTACTTCGGTGTTGCACCGGGCACCGCTTATGATACCAATCCGCTGGCCATGGAATCCATCAAGGCCAACGCCATCTTCACCAACGTCGGCCTCACTGATGACGGCGACGTCTGGTGGGAAGGCATGAGCAAAACCCCGCCAGCCCATCTCATCGACTGGACCGGCCAAGAATGGACGCCGGATTGTGGCCGCAGCGCCGCCCACGCCAACGCCCGCTTCACCGCCCCCGCCGTGCAGTGCCCGACGATCGACCCGAACTGGCAAAATCCTGATGGCGTGCCCATCGATGCAATCGTCTTCGGTGGCCGCCGTGCCACGACCATGCCGCTTATTTTCCAAGCTTTGGATTGGAATCACGGCGTCTATGTCGGTGCCACCATGGGCTCGGAAATGACCGCAGCCGCCGCAGGCACTCTCGGCAAAGTCCGCCGCGACCCAATGGCCATGCTGCCATTCTGCGGCT
>CAIQXC010000160.1 GCA_903875675.1 Akkermansiaceae bacterium | reverse complement strand
TACCAGCCTGATAGGTGCGGTAATTGACGTGGTAATAGAAATTGCCGGCATCGCTGGTGATCTTGCAGTGCTTGGCATAGGGAAACGGGAAATACAGGTTCCAGCCTTTGCTGTATTCGCCTGAGATTGGCCGGGGAAGCCCGCTGAATGTGCCGCCCAGCAGATCGGTCATCGCGGCTTCCAGCGCCGGCGTATCAGCCTCATCCAGATAGATTCGCAATGTGCCTGCAGGATTGGCGGACCAGATTCGTACGACGGCACCGGGGCCGCTGGCATCCATCATCACGTACTCCTTGTGCCCGGAGCGCTCCTCGACTCGCAGGTAATTCCCACAATCATTGTTGGCAAACCAAGTATCAGGGTCAGCCGCTGAAGTGGATGCCCGGTCATAGGATGAAAACTGCTTGGTGGTATAGGCCGGATCGGGAAACTCCGCCATTCCTGCCAGGTTTGTCATGTCATCAAGCAAGCCCCGCGTCGTAACCGGTTTGACGTCCGCCGCCGAAATCGTCATCACCGCTGCCGCCAGGCAACCCACGACCCTTCCGGCCCGCAGCCGAATCCTCAGCTTCTGCCGATGTGGAAATTGCGGCTCCTTATCGTCGGAAACCATTGGCTGCTTGTTGATATGGATAGGTGATTTCATGAGGGGTGCTCCAACAGGGTGGGGGATGCAGGGCTCTCAACGGACGAGTTTCACGGAATATTTCATCCAATGAGGGTTGCTCTGGAGGCGTAGAGTTGGACCGGTTAGGCGATTTGCTGATGATGGTTTCCTGAACCACGAAAAAGCCGTCCTGCTGTGCAATGACCGGCGGCTCAAAGGGTTTCCCGCCTAGCGAATTTGTCTTCTGCAGCCGCGAACGCATGGATGAGCGCTATGACATGATTGAGGATTGAGGATTGAGGATTGAGGATTGAGGATTGAGGATTGAGGATTGAGGATGCCCGGGGATGACCCACCTCCAATTGTGGAATTTTTTGCGGAAAATCGTGAGAATTTTACTGCAAACGATGGGCAGTAGGGTAATTTTTTGCATTCCTACCTGGCATGACATCATCTGAAATGGACTCGAAACGGATCATGTGCCAGACGTACAAGGCGGGTGGTATTTGCAGCAGTGCGGAAGATGTGGCGGCGAGTCACCTGCGAGGAGGACAGCGCGGCAGGAGTTGGGACTTCGTGCTGTTGCTGCTGGCGATCCTGATGGCAGGCGCGGTTCTCACCCGGTGGATGATCGTATCGGCCGATCAAGCCAAGCGAGCCGACTTGTTGTCCCAAGCGCAACTATTGGCGCAAACTCTCGATCCCGAGGTCATTCAAACCTTCAGCGCCACAGCGGCCGATTTGCAAAATCCCGCGTACCGGCGCCTCAAGGAGCAACTTATCGTTACCCGTGCTGCCATTCCGCAATGCCGCTTTCTATATTTGATAGGTCGGAAACTTGACGGGAAATTGGTTTTCTTTGTCGATAGCGAAGATCCCGGCTCGAAGGATTATGCGGCTCCCGGGCAAATTTACGAGGAGGCTCCAGAGTCGTACCAGCGCGTTTTCACCAACGCCACTGCCACCACTGAAGGGCCCGGCAGCGACCGCTGGGTCACCGGCTTCGTCCCGCTCTTTGCGCCATCCGCTGGTATGAAGCATCCTCGAGCTGCGGGTGAGGCCGTCGATAGCCGAGGGTTTCTGGCAGGCGACAGCCGCAACTCGGTCCTCGCGGTGCTGGGCATGGACATTGATGCCCGCGATTGGAATTGGATGCTGGCCCGCGCCGCGCTGCCACCCGCGCTGTTTTCGTTGGTGCTGGCAGCCTTGGTGGTGCTTGGCAGGGTGCTGATGCAGCGGCGCGACTGCAGTGCCGTGAAACCGAGTTATTGGATGCGCCATCTTGAACTGGTGCTGGCGTCTGCCTCCGGCTTGGTGATCACTCTGTTCGGCGTCTGGGTGAGCCACCGGAGTGTGGCGCGAGATCGCGAACTGGCGTTTGCGCAACTAGCTGCGAGTCGCACCGACGAGATCGCCGAAAACCTGCAAACCATCGCCCGTAGCGAATTGGAAAGCCTGGCTGGCTTTTGCCAGGTTTCCGCAAATACCAGCCGCAGTGAGTTCCAGTCGTTTGCGGGCTTTCTGACGAAAAACCCGAATGTTCAGGTGTGGGAATGGATCCCGGCCGTGCCTGCCGCTGAGCAAGCCAGCTTCACGGAACAAGTCCGCGCAGCGGGTTGGAAGGACTTTTCCATCTGGGAAAAAGACGCGCAGGGGCGGCGGGTGGCGGCCAGCGCTCGCGACACCCACTATCCGGTTTTGCAAATCGCTCCCAGCTGCGGCAATGAGTTCGCTTTGGGGTACGATCTTGGTTCGGACAAGGTGCTCCACGTAGCCTTGGAGGAAGCTGCCAAAAGCGGCCTGCTTACCAGCACCGATCCGCTCACATGGGTGCATGAGGCGTGCAACCAGAAGGCGCTATTGATTTGTCGGCCGGTTTTTTCTGCTGGGCAAGCGCGGCGATTGCGTGGCTTCGTGCTCGCGGTGTTACGCACGAAATCCCTGCTCCAAAACGCCGCCACCGACAATTCCGCTAGGCTCGACCTCTCGATCTTGCATCCCAACTCCGCCCCTGAGTCGCTCGCCAGCGGCGGCCATGCAAGCCGCCAGCGCAGCGATTATAGCGCCATGCGCCCAGTCGTGGCTTTCGGCAAAACCTTTGCCATTACCGCCAGGGCAGGCCCGGAATTTCTCGCTTTACACCCGTTGTGGCTGGTTTGGCTAACCGCCCTTACCGGCCTCTGTCTCACCGCTGCACTGGCGATTGTTCTCAGCTTGACGTTGCGCCGACGCGAGAAGTTGGAACGCCTGGTGCTCCAGCGCAGCACCGAACTGCGGCATAGTGAGGAGCGCTTTGCCCAGCTTGCCCAGCAAAACTCCACCATCGTCTGGGAAGTGGATACCCAGGGGCTCTGCACGTATGTGAGCGAGGCGTCTGCGGTCGTTCTGGGTTACCACCCGGACGAACTCATCGGCCGGATGCATTTCTATGACGTGCACCTAGCCACTGGGCGTGAGGAATTCAAGGCCGCAGTCTTCGCGGTCATCGATCGGCGGGAGCCTTTCCTGGACTGGGTCAGCGCCGCCCAGACCAAGGATGGCCGGTTGCTATGGTTATCCACCAACGGCTTTCCGCTTCTGAATGCGGACGGATCCCACCAAGGGTACCGTGGCTCAACCGCAGACATCACAGAACGCAAGCAGGCAGAGGAGACCCTCAAGGAGAGCGAGGCGAATTTTAATACCTTTTTCGAGACGATGACGGACTTGATCTTTGTCTGCTCAGTGGCGGGACGCATCGTTTACACGAACAACGCCGTCACCCGCACGCTGGGCTACAGCCCCGAGGAACTCATCGCCATGCAGGTGCTCGAAGTGCATCCGGTTGACTGCCAAGCGGAAGCCAGTGAGATCTTCGGAGCCATGTTACGTGGCGAGCGGGATGGCTGCCCGCTGCCATTGGCATGCAAGG
>CAIQXC010000159.1 GCA_903875675.1 Akkermansiaceae bacterium | reverse complement strand
GAATATCTCCCGCCAAGTCCAATCAGATTTCTCTGTACATCCCGGTGGGGACTCGTAGATTCCTGCTCGTTCTCCTTCGTTGCAGGCTACCGCAGGCAGAACAAGTCGTGGATACCAAGCCGCTGGAGCCTATCCTTTCACCAACCAACTTCACCTCAACATCGCGGCTGGTATCACAGCAAACGTTCTGCTGAAAACATATGCAACACCACGAATCAGCGTTCCTTTTTCCCCTCCTCATCACCAAGTGTCCTCATTGTCTCGAGGTCACAAGATTCGGGCTGACTGAAACGGTAGCGTATATAGTCAAGATTTTCGGGATTGGGATCGGCCGTCTTGAAGAATACCTGATTATGTGTGGCGGGTGCGGCTACAAGGAATTTGTGCGAAAGAAGGACTACCCAAAATGGCAAGAACTTGGGAAGAAATTCAATGAACTAAAGACCGGCGCGATTACTCAGGAGGATTTTGCTGCATACATAGCAAACTTGGATTTGCCCGAGCTCAAGGCTATTTTTGAATCCGCTGCTACTTGGACCTGCTCATGTAGCGAGACCAACCCACCCAATTTTGCTGCATGCTGGAAGTGTGGTGCTCCGTCTCCCACAGAGCCGATCGAATCCAAGGAACGGCCTTTGGAAACCGGTGAGTGGCACCCATGGAAACCCTAAGCAGAACAAGTCATGGCGCACCAACCGGCCCAAGCGACCCTACTTCAAATCAATCTCCGTTCAACCGCGCCGGTGGGCGCACGTCTAACGTTCCGCCAGAAAATCAAGAACGTTCGCACTATCCAACACCAAGCACACATGTATCGCCTTGCAACACTAATCCTTTTCGCCGCGTTGGCCGTTTCCTGCAAAGACAAGAAGCCAGGCTATCCCTACCTGAATCAAAAGCTAAATCAACCTGCGAAGATAAGTAACGCCGAGTTGAAGGTGCTATATTTTCAAAGACATGTCAGCTCCGGGGGGTATCACACATCAAGAACTACCACGGGTAATTACCCCCTTTCTTTCCAGCATATCGATGTGGAGTTGGGGGGTGATCGCGTGTACATGAATGCAAACATGGAGATTGCACACTCGGAGACTCGATGGAAGGAAGTAAGCTCAAGGGAAGAGAGAATTAAGGATTGTGAGGCATTATGCCAGGTTGCGGTGCTAGATTTAGCAAAGAATCTGGAGTGTGATCCCTCATTGATTCATGGAGAGTGGTCATGTGGTGGCGGAGACGTGAACGGTCAGATTCCTAGCGCCGATATTGTCTCGCGCGACAAGGCCGAACAAGGCGCGGATGGCCAGACGCCAGACGCCCCTCAACCACCCCACTAACTCAACACAACCACGCGTCTGCCATCGCTCAGGCGTTCGGCAGAAATCATAACTTATGCGCACCATCGTCTTGCTCCTGATGTTAGGATTCTCCCAAATAGGGATAGGGCAGCATGTGCCAATGATCTTCATTGGCGGTTATACACCAAGGTCAGGAGAGTTTCCCTTCGTTAATAATGAAAGTATTGCAACGGTGCTGAATCGGACAAGTGCCATTACTTTGACTTCAAATGAAATAGAACGCTATAATCGAGGTGAACCGATTCGCGATGTTAAGATCAATCTGTATCGTGACAAGAAGCTCACTGTGCTAGCTGTTGATCAGAAAGACCTTTGGACTAGAAAAGTGCAAGTAAATGATACCTATGAATTTTCTAGATCGCCATTTAGCTTCTTCATCCTCAAAGCCCATATACTAAAGCCGCCGGGAGATGAACAACCAGGCGCTGACCAACCGGCTACCCAGCCCGCAGAGAAGGCTCCCGTGAAGGATCAACCATCAACCCCCACGTCGAAGGATGCCCCCCGGTAGCCGGTACAGACCCTTGGCGTTCGGCAGAGAAATTTCTAAGAAACCTGACTTCACCGTGTCATTGTCAGGTGGCTGGAGGCGAACCGATTGGAAGCGCGTCTGGAATCGTTCCGTTAGGCTGGAGAGGTCAAGGTTCGTGGTGCCGAGGAATGCGTGGCCGGGTTTCATCCGGTCGAGGCTATTGGGATTGCAGATTGCAGATTGCAGATTGCGGATTGGAATGCAAAAAGTACGGGAACCATGAATGCGGCAATATTCAAGAAAAGGACCAAAGCCTATGCGCTGCGGGTAATGCATGTCGTCGAATCTCTGCCGGATACACGCACGGGCAGAGTGATAAGCAATCAACTCCTGCGCTGTTCGACGTCAGTAGGGGCAAACTATCGAGCTGCCGCCAGAGCCAAATCCCAAGCGGATTTCATTTCCAAGATGGGCACGGTCGAGGAAGAAAGCGACGAGTCTCTTTACTGGATGGAGTTGCTGATAGAGTCCGGCCTGGCTGAAAGGGAATGCTTGGCAGACCTGGTGGCTGAGGGAAACGAAATCCTTGCCATGGTCGTTTCATCCATCCGAACCGCCCGTGTCAGACGCAACGAATAGTTTTCCCAATCCGCAATCCGCAATTCGCAATCTGCAATACGCAATCCGCAATCCGCAATCCGCAATCCGCAATCCGCAATCCGCAATCCGCAATCCG
>CAIQXC010000158.1 GCA_903875675.1 Akkermansiaceae bacterium | reverse complement strand
GTCGGCGAGTTGGGCGGCGTTGGTGATTTTACGTTTGGACACCCGCGGTTCGCAGACATCGCAAATGATGCTGTTGAGATCCAGCCAGCGCTTGCGCTCGGCGTCGGCTGGCATCTCATCGGGCAGTTCGGGAAAATCCAAACGGTCCTTGCCAGTGACAATTTCATAAAGCACCTTGCCCAAGCTGTAAACGTCCGCCTGAGTGGATCCGGGGCCTTCCGGCGGCACAAACCCCTCCGTCCCGACAAACGTGCGCTGGCCCCGCGCCGCCACCAGCCCAATGTCAGCCAACTTGGCCTTGCCATTGACAAAAATCACGTTCGACGGCTTCACGTCGCGATGCGCCAACCCGCATTCGTGCAAATGATGGAGTGCCTCTGCGAGCCGCAGGCCGACGTCTATGCACAGCGCCAAGGGTAGCCGTGCGGCAGTGGCTGATTTTACGTCGGGCCGCAAGGTACGTGCCTCGTACTCGATCGGGTTGATCTGGTGGCCGCTGCGCGCATCGTCGCCCAATTCCATCACATAGTAATAAAACGAGATACCGTCGGGGCTGCGGCCGACGTGCAGGATATTGACCAAGCCCGGATGATCGCGAGAGATCGGCTCGAACTTCAAAATCCCCTCAAATTCCCGTTCAAATGTGCGGGCGTCGTCGAAGTCCTCGCGCCACACCACTTTCACAGCGCGCCAGGCACCGGTGACGCCGCGTCCGAGCCAGACCTCGCCATAAGCACCGCCGCCGATTTTGCGGAGGATCTCATGATCCGGAATCAGGGGGTCCGGGCGGGACTTAATCAGCATTTTCGTCTAATTTTGCGAGTTCACGTTTGAGCACCGCACCCACCCGATGTTTCGCCAAATACACCTGTGCCATGCTCACATTCAAATGATCCTGCACCTTTTTCGCATCCCACTGCTTGATCACGTAACAATCAAATATCTGGTACTGCTTGGGCGACACATGGGCCTTGACCCGGGTGAGCGCCGCATCCGCCACGTTCTTCTTCCACTCCATATCCCACAAGCGCGACAGCACCTCCCCATTGGGATCTTCCACCCGGTCAATCACCGCTGTCTTGCGGTCGTTCTCCCACTCCCCTCCCACCATCGCGGTGTCCTTCTTGCGCTTGCGAAACTGGTCGTTGATGCGCCAGCGCGTCATGTTCATCAGCCACGTCTTGAACGACCCCTGCGCCGGATCGTACAGGTTCTTCTTGCTCTGCTTGGCAATCGACAAAATCGTCTCCTGCACGCAGTCAAATGCCTCGTCGGAGCGCAGCCCGGCCTTGATCGCCACCGAATAAATCAGCCGCCAGTAAATCTTGTAGAATTCGTCCCATGCCTGCTGGTCCTCCCAATTATCGAGCTTGGCAATCAAGCTCTTGCGCGTCTTGGCGTACGCCTCCCCCAGAATCGCGTCCCCTTGCAACGCTTCTGGTTCTTTCCCGGTTGGTTCGTTTCCCTCGGCCATCTGGGCCGAGTGTAGCAGATCTCCGCGCACTTGTCTTTCTCTCATTCTAAAACTTCATAAATCGTTCACATAGAGTGCTATACAACAAAAAACCGAACCGGGAACCGGGATCTAAAACGCCCATTTCAAGGATTTTCAGCGGGCTTTGACCCAGGTAGGGAATGGGCTGAGCAACGCACGAGGTTTCATTCACATCGCATGGGCACTGCTGCCAGAGGCGCGCTGCCACGGCCTGCCACAAAACACGGCAGCCACATGGCACGGGCATTCTCCAGCATGGGAACATCTGGCCCCCCCCCACGGGTAAAACAGGTTCGGGCTCAGGCGTTCTGCCCTTGCGCTGGATTTCGTCTGGACAGCTGCGACGAAGCGCGTCATTTTCCTTCGGCCCTATCGTACATTTCACATGCGGATCGCTCTTTTCGGTGACATTCACGCCAACCTCGAAGCCCTTGAGGCTGTGCTCGACGACGCTTCAAAACAAGGCGTCAATGATTACGTGTGCCTTGGCGACGTCGTCGGCTACAACGCCGACCCGGTCGCCTGCATGGAAACCATCCGGCAAATGGAGTGCCCGACCATCAAGGGCAACCACGACGAGGACGCCGCAGGCAACCACTCGCTGGAAAGCATGAACCCGGTGGCCGCCGCCGCCCTCCAGTGGACCCGCGCCCAACTCAATGACGATCAACGACTGTGGCTCCAACGCCTGCGCATGGTGCGCCAAGTGGCCGATTTCACCGTGGTCCACAGCACCTTGGACCAACCGGCGCACTGGAATTACGTGACCAACCGCTTCGATGCGATGGCCAATTTTTCCTATCAATTCACTCAAATTTGTTTTCATGGTCACACCCATGTGCCTCGGGTGTACACCAAGAGCGACAAGGTTCACGAGGTGCCGGCCGATTCCATCGTCATCGAAAAAAGCTCCAAATACTTCATCAACTGCGGCTCAGTGGGCCAACCGCGTGACGGTGACTGGCGCTCCTGTTACGCCATTTACGACAGTGACCATCAGATCGTGGTATTTCGCCGGGTCGAATATGACATCGCCAAAACCCAGGCCAAAATCCTCGCTGCCGGGCTGCCGCAGATGCTCGCCGAGCGAATCGCCGAAGGCCGTTGAGGCTTATGAGCATGGCGGGAGACCGAACTCAGGACACCTGGCCTCGACCTGGTTTTGCGTCTTGGGTCTGAGGTGAAGCCTCGTTAGTGATAGCGATTGTAGATGCGGGCCCAAAATGGCGTAAAGCTAACAAGCAACTTTTCGTATGCAGCCCTTTCCGCTTTTTTGCGCGCGGCGTCGATTGCGTTGCTACTTCCCCAAGCGATCGTGAGTCCGGAGCGCGAGTCGCCCTCTTCGAGTGCGCCATAGATATAGCCGGTCTTGGTATCCATCAGGATGGCAGAGGCTGTGGAGTGGATCTTGTATCGCTGATTGGGAGCTAGGCCGAGTGTGAGGGTCGTCAGGGGCGCAATGATATCGTTGTCGCTGAACTCGGTGGCGAGGGTGTAAATCAGGATCGCGTCGGCCTGAAGTTTCGCGGAGGCCTCGCGAAGATCCAGGTCTGATGAAAGGGACTTCGGCAGCAACAGACGGTTGAGCGAGACGATGCCCTCGACGCCACGCAGCTTGGAAAGCGCGTCGATGTCTTGTTCCGTCTCGATGTCGCGGGTTGTAACAACACTGTAGGTGCCTGAACCAACGCCCTGCGCAGACTCCGATCGGTATCCGCTCTCCTGGACCCGCACGACAGCGATGTTTGCTGGAAACTTGATGGCCGGGCGCGCCACAAATGCCTTCTTGACTCGTGGATCCGTGAAAGTGCTCAGGTCGGCTTGGCGTCCGGGCGTGACATAGCTGGAGCACGAAGCATAGAAAATTGCAGTGAACAGCAAGAGGATGGGATGCAGTGGTTTCATAGATTTGAGGATGCGAAAACCATGCTATACGCAGTGGGGTAGTCCAATTATTGCACCAAGCTTGGGTGATGGACAACTGGGGCGTCAAGTTCACCACCAAAGACATTGATAGCATCTCCGCCGAGGGCTTCGACCACATTCGCGTACCGGTCGCCTTCCACTTCCACCTCCAACCCACCGATCAGGGCTGGGACCTGTCCCCCACCCTGCTCGCCGATCTCGAACCCGTTCTGAGCTTGGTTCTTGCCAGAACTGGCCGGATGTGGCTGACTTTGCGGCGTGAGAAATTACCTGGATTTGCTGCGGGATGTGCTGGAAAACGGCGAATTGCGCGACGACCGCACGGGCACCGGCACGCTGGCGGTATTCGGGCGGCAGGTGCGCTACGACTTGCGCAAGGGGTTCCCCTGCCTCACCACCAAGAAGTTGCACCTGCGCTCCATCATCTACGAATTATTGTGGATGTTGCGCGGCGACACGAACACCGGCTTTCTCAAGGACAACGGCGTGAGCATCTGGAATGAATGGGCCGACGCCGAGGGCGAACTCGGCCCGGTCTATGGCAAACAGTGGCGAGCCTGGCCAACGCCGGATGGCCGCAGCATTGATCAGATCCACCTGCTCATCGATGAATTGCGCGGAGATCCGTATTCGCGGCGCCACATTGTGTCGGCCTGGAACGTCGGACAGATCCACCAGATGGCGCTGCCGCCCTGCCACTTGCTGTTTCAGTTTTTTGTGCACGCACCGCGCGACGGCAAGCGGGCTGGGTTGTCATGCCAACTTTATCAACGCAGTGCGGATTTGTTTCTGGGTGTGCCCTTCAACATCGCCTCGTATGCCCTGCTCACCCGGATGATTGCCCACGTCTGCGATTACGAGGCGCGCGACTTCATCCACACCTTTGGCGACGTCCACATCTACGCCAACCATTTGGAGCAAGCGCACCTTCAATTGACCCGCGATCCCAAACCACTGCCCTCGCTGTGGCTCAATCCCCAGGTCAGTGACATTGACGCCTTCACCTTCGAGGACATCCGACTCGATAACTACGACCCCCACCCCCCGATCAAGGCGGACGTGTCGGTCTGAACATCGCATGAAATTGCATCTCACAGCAATCGTGGCGATGACCCCGCAGCGGGTGATCGGACGCGATGGAAAACTGCCCTGGCACCTGCCGGAAGATCTGGCGTTTTTCAAACGCAGCACGTCCGGACACCCGATCGTGATGGGCCGAAAAACCTACCAATCGCTGGGGCGGCCACTGCCCAAACGCCGCAACATCGTGCTGACCCGGGATTCCAACTGGTCGGCAACGGGCGTGGAAGCACTCCATGTTCCGGCGGATCTGGCGGATCTGCCCGGCTTGGGCGGACAGGTGTTCATCATCGGCGGGGCCGAGGTCTATCAAGCATTTCTGCCGCTGCTTGACGATTTGTTAGTCAGCCATCTTCTGGAGAATCATTCTGGAGACACATGGTTTCCCGAGTTTGAAACGGCTTTCCCCAAGTCTGAAATCGTCGAATCCCACCCGGCGTTTGTCGTACGCCGATGGTGGCGTTAGTTTCGGATGAGGCCGCGCAGACAGAGATCGTTGCCGAGGTGGCGGACGCTCAGACCGGCTAATTCGAGCGACGCAGGAAAATTTGCAGTGGCCAGTGCGGGCACTCCGCCGCCGCAGAGCCGTGGTGCCAGATAGATGACGACCTCATCGACCAGTCCGGCCTCAAGCAAGGCTGCGGAAAACCGGCCGCCGGCCTCCACCAGCACGCTGAGCACACCTTGTTCACTGGCGAGGGCACGCAGCATTTCTGATAGATCAGTGCCTGGCCGGATCAGCGTTCGATCGCTCCAGGCGTCGGTGAACAAGGGCGCATCCCGGGGCAGTGATGCGGGATGATCGGTGACGACGACGCGCCACGGTTGGAGTCGGCCATCCAACAGACCGGGCAGGCGAAGGGTAAGTGCGGGTTTGTCGCGGCGGACAGTTTCGCCGCTGGTGAGGATGGCATCGACTGAAGCGCGGAGGTGTTGGACATCAGCCCTGGCGGATTCGCCAGTGAGCCACTGGCCTTCGCCGGGCGGGCGGGTGATGCGACCGTCCAAGCTCATGGCGGTTTTCCAAATCAGCCAGGGCAGGCCACATCCACTGACCTTGAAAAACGGGCGGAGCATGGCGGCGGCGGCCCCGGCGCACACGCCGGAGCTCACCTTGATGCCTGCAGCGCGCAAAATTGCATCAGCGCGTCCGGCGTGAAGCGGGTTGTCATCGGTGCAGGCGTAAACGACGCGGCCGATCCCAGCTGTGATGAGCGCCTCGGTGCAGGGCGGCGTGCGGCCATGGGTCGAGCAAGGTTCGAGGGTGATGTAAGCGGTAGCTCCGCGCAACTCTCCGGCTCCATGAGCGGCGACGGCAGCGGCCAACGCCTCGCGCTCCGCATGGGGCTGGCCAGCCGCCCGGTGCCAACCGCTGCCCAGAAGTTGGCCGTTTTTGACGATGATAGCGCCAACCGGCGGATTGGGAGCCGTGCGCCCGACCC